>NZ_JBRAKS010000128.1:0-10671 GCF_052745115.1 Candidatus Jordarchaeum sp. | reverse complement strand
CAAAAAAAGGTTTTTTATAATTTGTCTAAAAAGCGAAGCTTATGTAGGTTTTTTTGAAAATTTTTTAATCACTTAATAAGCAAATTAAAAATTCATAAATTATGCAACACAGCACTATTAAGGCATTTTTTATAACCCTTAATTGGAGCTGAGCTGGTTTTATATTGTGAACATTGCTGATGGTTTTAGTTCTTTTTCCATTATGCCTATTAATGCCATTGATAGGTTTGCACTTGCGATCATTCTTGAGGGTTCTCCTAGTGGTCCCGCGGCTTTTTCATAGTAGAATATTGGAAGTATAGCGTCGAATTTTCCTTTTTCTCTGGTTTTCGATATGAGTTCGTTGAATTCCATAAGCTTCTGTGCCATCAAGCTTCTAATATAGGATTGAGGGGCCTGAACAAAAGCTGCTTTTATTAGCTCCGCGTTGAATATAACCAACTGAGCTGTATCGATTGCCACGAGGTAATTTTTCCCCGTAAACATTTTCGTCATGACTGGCACTAAATAGTTTATCGTCTTTATAAGTAATGCTTCCTCATCCGGATTATTCACATGCTCCGGTGTCACGGTTTTCAAGTCGTATTCCGCTGTCTGGATCATTGTGAAAGCAAAGTCCTTCATTGATTTTTTGATATCGTCTGCCTTCTTTCCTTTCTCATCAATGGTTTTTATTAAGTCTATGAAGTCTGTGAAAATGTTGCACATCTCTATTGCTAAGCATGCATGAAAGAATAGCTCCGAATCCACGGCTTCTCTTGCTCTAAGTAGATTGGCACTAGTCTCAGCGTCCCTTAAGTATGTGTATGCGAAAATCAACCACTCAAAACCCTGATATGACTTTAAGTTTTCATAAGTTTCATACAGTAAATTCTTAGTTGAGGTTAGCTTTTCCTCTGCATCTTTGATTTTGTCTTCGAGTTCTTCTTTGATTTTGCCACTCATTTTGGCTTTTATTACGTTAAGGTGAATTTTGTTGGTTATTAAACCGGATATCGATAATAAATGATAGCCCTCTTTTATGAGCATGTCAATCGAAAATTGGTTTCTAAGAATTTCCAAGTAAGATTCTATGGTACTTGAAGAAAGATTCGGTTTAAGCGAGTCATTTACTTCTTTTAACAGTTTATCGTGTTCGCTCTTCATTTTTTGAATAAAAGGCTTTATCATGCTGTTCATGGCAGGAGAATAAAAATCTGTTCCAGTTTTTGATATTTTTATTCCCTCACATTATTTATAAGAAAATTCCCATCGCACATTTAAAACTTTACCCCTGATAGTAGTTAAAAACAAAATAAAAAATGAAACAGAATTAAAAATAATCATAATATGATTTTAATGATAAAATTATTTTTAAAGAGATTATCTTAATAATATCTTTAGACATTAAGATAATTCGATTTATTCTAGTTTTATTCGGAAATACTGGTCATAAGCGTTTTTCACTCTACTCGCTGTTTTTGAGTCGATTATTCCTAGTTTTTCTAGTAGGCTCATTCCCTTTGAGAACTCTTGAGCGATTGCCGGGTTTAAGAGGTAGTTATAGTTTCTGAGACCTTCTTGGAACCTTTTATCTAACTTACCTTTATCAACTTCTTTCTGGTATTTTCGTGCCAGATTGCTAATTGCCTTGAGGCCTTCTATTTTCTTCTTTTCTGTTATGGTCACAGGGGATATGACTTTATAGTTTTTATTGCGCTTTCTCTGGTACTCTGCTACGTAAAAGGGTATGAAAATCAGGAAGGAATGGTCACTGTGTGGGAAGTTTTTCAGTGGCAGAGTGAGTCTATTATAATCTTGCATAGCCAATTCTGTTTTGTCCTTCCAATATGCGAAGGCTGTAGTTAACTGTTCTTTCAGGGACTTGGCTTTCTCAATAGCAACTTTATAGTCCTCTATTTCGATACTCAGACCTGTGAGGTTATTCTGGAGTTTGCGCTCAATTTCACTCTTAATTGATTCGAATTCGGCTTCAACCCTTTTTATTTCACGCTCTTTCTCAGAGTAGAACCTTTCTAACTCTTTTCTACAGGCAAGGTATTCTTTTTCGAGGTCACTGAGATAAAATTTTAATTCCTCAACCGAGGTTCTAAAATCTTGTATACGCTTCAGTATTCTATCTAGGTTTTCAGTTCCAACTGGGGTCTTAAGGTACTCAGAGTGTTTTATTATTGCTCCTACCCTATTTTCCAGAGTGGTTCCAATACTTGGTGGCTTTGGCTTAAACGTAGATTGCTTGAGTTTTGCGATCAGGCTATCTCTTTTCTCCCTCTCCTTCTCCAATTTTTCTTTTGCTTCTGATTTAAACTTGGCTTCCTTTTCTCTATATTTCTCCTTGTTGCTTTTGTACTTTTCAGAAGCAGACTGGATTTGTGAGTTTATAAGTTCAAGGGTTGCCTCGTGCTTCTGTTTCTCTCTTTCAACAAGGTTCTTTGTTGGAAACCATTCAAGGTAGCTCGTGTCTAGGAACTCCTTGTTGAGCGTGTAGGAAGGCTCAATCACCTCAAATTGCTTCAAATTAGTCCATTGTTCAAGCTTGGGCAGGAGATCTCTAATCTCCGAAGCAAAATCCTCACCTAACCACCCCTTCAGCTTCACACTCTTGGGCTTCGACTGGTAGCAAGACACAGCCTTCCTTACATACTTTTCAAGCCCGGAAACAAAATAGAAAAAATCTCCTTTCTTAAGAACTGAAGGAATATCAAAGTCCAGGGCCTGAAGTTCGATTTTTGAAGATGAAAGGTCGCTTCCATCAAAAACGAGAGCCTTACTCTCATCTAATGGGAGGATCCAGAGAGGACAGAAAAATCTCGAAATGGAAACTAAAGCATCGTCCTTTTTCCTATCAAGTTCAATTAAAAGTAAAGCGACTGCAGTTTCCATGCTATCTATATCCTTAGAAGAAACCGAAATTCCGGATGAAAGCTTAAGAAAGGGAAATGCAAAAATTCTGTCCAACTTTGCTCTACTCCTACTTAATTGAGAATTGAAGACAGTAACTTATGCGGCATAGGAATCAAATAATTCAAATCGGAACCTAATAATTCTCTGTTATCAAAGGGAGATGTTACAGATGGGGAAGGTGTTCACTGAAAGATTTCCACGGTCTTAATATTTTGTGTAATATCATGGTCAATGGATATTCTAATATTACCTTCAGGTGATTCGATGCTTGCCTTACTGTCATGAAACTTGATACGGCAACCATTAACTATCACCTGATTCACAACTTCCTCGGTGATTATACGCTCTTCTTTCTTACCTGACTCTTCTCCCGGTAAAATTATTATCATTAATCTCCAATTATTATTTTCTAAAGTTAAATCAATCTTCTGAACACCTTCGTAAGTTGTCCTTTTTTTAACCATAGAATCATCTCAAAAAAATATCTCAATTTAAAGTAAAAAAATCTTATGCCTAACAAAAGATTCCCCCACTCCACATACTATATTTACATCTCTCTAAATGGGGACTGCTTTCTTAAAAGGTACTTAATGGGAAGATTCAATAGGAGGATTTCCATTTAATCTTATACTGCTAATAACGACAAGAGGTTAGAATATTGATTTTTCTGGAGTGCGCAGATAAGACTCAACCTGACACTGATGTCCAAAATGAATCCAATATTTCAAAAAGATCTGTTGGCTTCTACGTTGTTGACGCCCACACGCATATCGGTAAAGAAGAGGTCTTAGAGTATGGAAGGAAGGCCTACAGAACAAATAGCCCAAAGACTACTCTTGATTTCTACCAAAGGCTCCAGTTTGAGATCATAGGTGCTACGAGAATAAATTCCGATAAATTCTATCTTTTTCCTGCAGAATCTTTCACAAAGCCTCCAGTGTTTCTGGGCCTGCTTGTTGAAAACACCCCGGATATTAGGAGTCTAGGCTGGACAATTGATAAGTTTGTTTCCTTCCCCTTCAACGATGCTACAGCATATAAGACAAGCCCCAGCTTCCAGATTCCAAACGACAGGATTCTTAGCCGCGCAGCGGTTCTCCCATACTCTCTACGGATGCTAGGATTCGTAAGAGTTGACCCTCATGAGGGAGAGAAAGCGGTTGAGGAACTGGTGAGATGTAGCCAGCTGGGAGCGAGGGGTCTGAAGCTTCATCCAATATCACAGAAGTTTTTGGACGATGTTGTTTCAGATAATGTTAAGAAAGTCGTGATAGCAGCAGCTAGGCTTGGGCTTCCAGTTCTTTTTGACTGCAGATATTATAGCACAGCCGAGGACATATATAGACTAACACAAGAGGTTAGAGAGGAACTAGGAAGCAGCGACTTCGCAGTAATAATTGGACATTCAGGAATGGAATACACAAGGGATGAACTCTACGAATTTTTTAAAGATCCCAGCGTCTACGCTGAAACCTCTGGCTTGAGGGGATACGATGTTCCCCTCTTTTTCAAGAGAATGAAGAACATTGTTCCCAACTGGTCGAGTAAGATTATATTCGGAACAGATTATAATTATTTCAGTATACCCCAAGCCACAGATTTTCTAACCTATCTTTTCACGAAAGAGTTCCATGAGGAATTAGAAGGAGGCCCAGAGGATATACAGCGTATTCTCGCAGGAAACATTCTATCAATCATTAAACCATTTAGAGTATTATACCCTGGAGAGAATAAACCTGTGGCAGATGGTATTGTTTACAACGTAAACATAGAGTACGCTGACATATTTCTGAAGAACCTGTCAGAAAAAGTGTCCTCCCTTATTAAGAGCAAAAAGTTAGCCTATGTTACTTACGACATCTTACTCTCCTCCGAGTTTGAGGTGGACTTCGAAAGCTTAGCTATATGCCTGTCTCGTGAGAAGTTAACAACTCCCCATATCGATGAAATTATATTGATTGCAAAGAGGAAGGCTGGGGGAGAGGGAGAATATTTGAGTATCTGCAATGCGACGGCAAAACTACTCCAAATCGAGGAAGACATTAGTGAAGGAGAGCAGCAAGAAACAATACTTAACGCAAAACTCTATACTAAACTATTGCACGAAATCCTCTTCAGCAGTGAGCCAAAGGAAATTAAAACTAGAGAAGAAGCAGAAAAACTTCCGAAATCTCTAATCAAGTAAACTCAACAAAGAAGTAACGTTTCTAGAATCATGGATTAATATTTAACAACTATTAAAAGAGAGAATCATTTGCATTTTAGGAAAATCTAATATGCTTGTCTATTTAAATACTATATTAAGGTGAAATTAGAATGTCGATGATGCAGGCTGAAGTTATAAACGCTGGGGCAATCGATGGTAGGGCCTACATGAATAAGAGCGATATGCAAAACTTAGGTGCAGACGATTTTGATGTGATAGTTTTTATCAACGAGTATGAGGATTGGGGTGCAGCCCAAGTTGTTTCGAGTGGTGAGTGCGCCGCTGGCTATATAATGGTCGACGGGTCGGTTCTCGACTCGGCAAACGTTTCAGAAGGCGACACAGTTACCGTAAAGAAAAAAGAAGCAATAGGAGGGGTTACAAACGTTCAAATCGGGGTTGAACCGATGGCTGGCCAAGCGACGGAGGAAGTTGTAATTTGGGTTGCAGATCACGTTGACGACCTTGCACGACTCCTAATGAAGAGACCGATATATAAGAACCTGGAGATAGACTGGAGAGACGCAGAATGCGACCACCTCAAGCTCAGAATACAGAAAACACAGCCAGAACTATTCTCAGAAGACGTAGCCATAATTGATCCCACGGGTAGGGAAGTAACATTCGAGATTGTTCCCGCTGTAGACATGACCTTCAACGCTATCCTAATGATAGATGTTTCTGGAAGCATGCAGAAAGAAGACATGAGAGTGAAAAACGCTGATGGAGCAGTTGAGGGACTCAGAAGGGGACTTAAGGAAACCCCGCAACTAAAAGACTTCATTATCACCATGGAAGAAGGAGCTATGGTGAGTAGAATAAAAGCCGCAGCATTAGCAACGCTACTTTACCTCTCACTCAAAATAGGCAGAGGATGGGGTGAAAACGTTCAAGTCATAACTTTCGCAGACGAAGTGGAGCCTCTGAGAGTATCAGATGTGGATGGAAACATAAGCACAGTAATAAAATGTACCGGGGAGAGCAAGGACATTGGCTTAGAGACCATAGCAAACTACATAATAGAAAAGTGCCAAGAAGGAAGCGGACTAACATACATGAGCGGAGCACTCAAAACAGCTACAGAACTCGCAACAGCGTTCCCGCCAAACCCCAAAACCGGCGAGCCGTCTCCCGTAATGTTTGTTTTACTAAGTGATGGAATGCCGAATAAGGGAGACCCAGGCCAAGGGATACCTGTAAATCCTATACCGGCGATTAAGAAATTTCTCTCAGGACAGCCCGGCTGGGTACTCTACATCGTAGGACTAGGAGAAGCTGATATTCAATTAATGCAAAAAATGGCAGAGTTAGGTAGAGGCGAGGTTCTTAAGGCTACCGACTTTGGTGATCTTTGGAAGTGGTATGACACTCTTGCTCAAAGATTCGCTATCGCTGTGAAAACCACTCCGTCAACTTTTGTAGCAGAAGAGGAAGAGGGGTACTCTTAAGGTACTACTATTATCTCCTTTTTTTCTTTTTTTATTAAATGGTCAGAGACGGGCTGGCCGTCTTCAGTTACCTTAACGTCTAGAATGTATCTGGTTCGGTACGGAACCTTGGGAGCTTTCCAAGAGTAGGAGCCGTAAGTTTTTATTTCTCTCTTTTGCTTAATGTTTATGCTCTTAATTTTCACCTCTCCCTCTTGACCGGTAGCGTAGACGTGAAGCTTGACCCCCTTTCCCTCGTAGTTTTGTCTTACCCATAATTTTAAGTCAACCTTCTCACCGCTGCTCACAATACTGGGAATACGGGGTGCTCCCTCAATTTTAATCTCCAGTGGAGCTAGTGAGGGTTGGGAAATCAGAAAATTGGGAGAACCAATCCATTCCTCAGCCTTGCCTTCCTTCAAGCTGTAAGAGAGCTTTGCAATAAGGAAGCATTCTCTACCAGTGGCGTAAAGAGGAAGCGTAAATCTGTCCTCTATTTGATCCTGCTTTCTAGGCATGAGATTTAAACGGGTTTTTCCCACCCGATTCTCCTTTGAACCTAGGGGTAGAAGGGTGTAATCTATGGCTACCGGGAGATTTTTTTCCGAATTATTTCTGATTCTGAGCAAATGTGTAACATTTTCCCCAGCCCTCATACCACCTTGTAAGAGGGGGGGAGTAACCTCCACAAGAGATGTGTATGGGACCACTTGAAGAGAAGTTTTTTTAGTGCCGATTTTCACATTCCCTACACTCAAGGAAACTTCCATCGAAGCCTTTTTCGCACCGGGGGGAATATCTCTGATTCTCATTGGCAGCGGGAGTAGATAAGTTCCGTCTTTTCTAATGGTATAGGAGTAAATATCCTTCTGAATATTTACGTCTGCGGAGGAGACCTCAAGGTTAATTAAAATGGTTAATGGGTTGAGCACATAGTTAGCATCAACTTGGAGGAATGGAACAATTCTAACTCCAGACATTATACTAGAGGGAGTGTTAAGAACTCCCTTGAGCTTCAACATTTTATCTACGACGGGCGACTTGACAAAAATTTCTTCAGAATCAAGCTGCCCTATAACCAGTCCTTGGTATAATATCTCTGCCCTAAGCCTAAACCTTGTAGTCTTTGGAAGATCATTCATTTTAAATTTGTAATTTATTTTCTTTTTATCTAGTAACTTGAACATTCTATGGTTTACGAGAATCTCATCTCCACCTATAGGGCAGTAGTAGAGATTTAACCAGTAAAATCCCGTCATACTCGGATTAAGATTGTTCACCTCGATATCAAAATTGCACGCAGAGCCAAGAACTAATTCTTTCTCCTTAGATTTAATGTAGAGAGAAACTTTTGGGCGCTCAACAACCGAGAACCGAACCGCCTTTGATTCCCTCACTCTCTTTCCTGCAGCAGGTGTGGCGGCTACTGGTCGACGAGTAACACCAGTCACTTTAACCTTTTTACCAATCATCGATTGGCGTTTAACAGGATGCGCCCTGCTCTTGGAGGCTCTGGGCTCAAGTTTCACAATTCGCTGCACCGAAGGCTTACTCACCTTGGACTTCGACTTGGATGCAGATACTTTTCTTGAAACGCGTTTAGAAACCGTTGGTTTGGAAACCTTTCTCTCAACTTTCATCCTGTTAGAGGGGGCTGGCATCACTGTAGGTGTAACTACCTTTAACTTTAGTGCGGGCTTTGCCTTATCCACTTTATGGATTTTTTGAGGCTGGGGGTGGGGTCGAGGTTTAGAGGGTGCTTTCGGCTGCACTCTTTGGGGCCGTGATTGGGGCAGAACTTTCAAACTTTGTTGTGGTTTTATTTGTTGGGCCACTTGTTGTGGTTGGATTTGGGTGGGTAGCTTTGTTACTACTTCAACTTTTGGTTTTGGTGGCTCTATTTTTGGCACTATTTTTGGTATGATTTCTATATTCGGGGTTTCGCTTTCCCCTACTACCCGTCCTTTGTAGAGGACTTGGGCTCTTATTTTCAGATATGTTTCCTTTGTGGTTTCTCCTGTTATCTTTAACTTGTAGGGAATTTTTTCGGTCTTAGGGCTAAGACTTTTTTCTAGTTCAAGTTTTGAAACACCACTGGGGAGTCTTCGATAAACGCGTAACCGGTACCGTCCAGAGAATTGAGGTGTTTTGTTTGTTACCTGGAAACCTATCTCATAGGTTTTTCCCTCTTCAAATTTTTTGTAAACTGGAGAAGCCCTAACTGAAATGTCGGGTGTGGCAACCACCCTGAAGCTGTTGGTTTTTATTTGGGCTAACTCGTTTTTATTTTCATCACGCACAGTAAACTGGAGGAAGCAGGTTTTAGGCTTGGAGAAAGCTCCGAAGGGTACTGAGAGGTGGAAGGTGTTCTCTCTTAGCGGGGTCTCTTTACCCGGTTTAAGTGAAATTTCCTTTACGGCAGTGAAAATGACAGAGTCCTCTCCTCCCTCTCTTGATAAAATCTTTCCAAGAATTGTTGCCCTAACCTCAGAACTGCTATTGGATGTAACACTCAGCTTGAAGGGAATTCGCTCCTCGGCTACAACCAGATTCTTCCCTACGGAGGCGGAACCCTTGACGGAAATTACGGGTGCAGCAACAGGTGCAACAGCGGTAGGCGCGCGCTCGGCCACAATCTCTCTTGCAGAAACTTCGGGGATACCAAAGAGCTTAGTTATTGGGTCTTCTATAAGGTTTGTGCAAAATTCTTCGGTTAGCTTAACGAGGTTTGAGGTAACCCGTCTGAAGTCAGCACCAGAAGACTGGTAAAGGTAGAGTAGGAAGTCGGCAGGGGAGCAGGGGGGCTGAAGTTGGTGGCTTCCCATAACAGAGGTTAAAACAGGTTTAAGATATCCTTGAAAACCTAGCTCCTCAACCTCTCCCTGAATAAACCGAAGCATACCTTGAACAGATTCGAAAAGCTTTGTATTCGGCTTCTCGGTATCAGGATTGAGATTATAGTATTTTGCAAACCATTTACTTGAACTGCTAAGCCTCTCATCTCCGAAGAACTTACCAAAGAGTCCAAACTCAATCGCCTTGTCCCTGGTGTTTACTAGAACCTCGGAATTAACATCTGGTAACTTCTGACCAGACTTCGCGAGCTTAACGGCCTTATAGGCTAGGGTTTGGATAATTGCAACCAGAGCCAGCCTACGTGAAACACTAAACTGGCTGTCAAACACTCTTATCTCAATTGTACCATAGTCGGTGAACGGAAACATATCAACGAACCTGTCATCAGGAGGTTCCCTGTTCACAATCCGGTCAAAGAGCTTCCTGTCGAGCCTCTCAAGAAAAGGTATATAGTGATCCTTATCTGCGGGTCCCGTCTGCCCCTTATTAAACTTCAATCTAAGACTTCTTACACTATTCTGACTTAAAACAAAAACCTTGGGGGTTTTCTTAATTTTAACGCTTCCAGTAGGTGCCTCATTTATAAACGGAGAGTTCACAGAAAGGGCAATTACGTGAGGGAGAAAACAGCGCAGCAGATTATACGCAGCAACTCTATCCCTATTATCAGACAGACCAATATGGTAGTGGTCGCCGAAAGTAACTCCACTACGGTACTCAGCTTCCTTAGGGTTAAATCCAATCGATATTATTCCATGCCCACTCGGCAGGGAATTCAAAGCAACCCTGTAAAGAGAATTCATCCACCAACCCAACTCTTCCATTGTCTCACAGGGCGGGGTTACTAGCTCAAGAATCCAAGTAACCTGACTTATATTGGGATCTGGGCCGAAAGCATAAATATCAACAGTTTTACCACCAGGCATCCTATAGGTAACAGTAATATACGGCAACTTCCTCCCTTGCCGCTCCTTTTCCACACGCCGCAAACGAATAAACTTTTCCCGCACAATGTTGGGAGCGCCATCAAGCACAGTTTTTTGCATAACGGCTTCTGCGCGCTTTAGCAGGTATTCCCATACCTTTATCAGATGTTGACCTTGCAGTAGACCACCACTCTGATCTACAATCTGAATCTCCATCTCAACACCTTGGGTAAAGGGGAGCCGTGTGCTACTCATTTGAACACTCTCTAGTTCGATAAGTCAGGTGGTGGAAGTGCTTACCAACCGTTGTCCGAAACTTACCCATCTAGGACACTTCCAGATGGTGTTCGGT
>NZ_JBRAKS010000127.1:0-10676 GCF_052745115.1 Candidatus Jordarchaeum sp. | reverse complement strand
GATAAATATAATTAATATAAATTACATAAATTACATAAACATACCAGGGCGAGGTATTTCCCTACCCTACCTCTTTCCCATTCGTAGTCCCCTAGTCACCAATATCATTCACTTACTGTTTCCTTTCTCCGTTATAATGGAATCATGGGAGGGATATAAACCACGGGAATAGTAATGATTTTAGATGACAAAGCAATGGAACACCTACTAAGAAGGGGTGTAGTCTTTACCTTTAGGATGACCCGCAAAAGCGGGATAGAAAATTGGTTTGGAAGTGGAAGCATAATCAAAAATGGAAATCCAACTCTTCTCCCCAATAAAATTGACGTTGTTGTTGAGGAAGTGGGCGAAGTAGACCCTAAAAATGAACTAATTTGGTATCTAAAAGACAGCGGGTTCCACACGTTAGAGGAATGGCATGAAGAGATAAAAGAACAATACAATGTATTGAGCGGATTCGGTGAAAAGAGTGATTGTTTGCCAGAAAGAGGATGGCTCTATAAAATTATATACTTTAAGGAAGATGAGAAAGATGAAAAAGTATGAAAACCTCGAATTCGAAAACCCTTGGTGTCCAAAATGCGGAATAACCATGGATATAAAGGACAAGACAGATAGTTGGATGCTTAGATCTGGCGGGGGATCCATATACATTGCAAAAATAGTTTATAACTGTCGAGAATGCGACATTACCGCAGAAATAGTTTGGACCTGGACACCGAAAAAAGAAGAGGAATTAGAAGAACCAGTATTCAAAAAATATCATAGAAAAAAGACGGTTACAAGCTGAGTATTATCCACTCTGTTTCTTTTCCCTATTCTTACTAATCTGCTCAAGTAATAGTTGAAGAGCTTCTCCCAATCCCTGGTTCTGCGTAGCTACAGTGCCCACTACTGGAACATCGATTCCAATACTCAACTGTTTAGCCACATCCTCAGGCGATAATGCGCCCTCAAGATCCTGTTTATTAGCAAGAATAACCACTGGCGCATCCTCACTTATTTCCCTTTTCACTCTATATAATACATCTCGAGCCAAACCAAAAGTTTCAGGATTCGTACTATCGACTACAAGAAGGACCCCTGCACTTCCCTTTGCTAAAATTTCCTGCAGAAAAGCGAAGCGTGTATGACCCGGAGTACCAAAAATATGAAGATCAAAAACATTAACCTCATCATATTTTCTACCAAAATCGAAGCCCACAGTAGTCTGAAGGGCTTCTATGCTTGCGGCTCTTTTTGAGACCTTGGAGACGACAGTGCTTTTTCCAGCGTTGTAGGGTCCGGTGACCAAAAGTTTGAGTACTTCTACGTCGGATTTGCCTGAGGGTAATCTGTTCTCGGTGCAGACTAAAACGTTTCCATCATTGTCTTCAAAGAATAAGAGTAGCTCTCCTGAATCTACTTTTAGCTTGTCTCTTACATCTTTTGAGAGTGTTATCCGATTCTTGTCGCTTAACCTTGCTACACCGAGAAGTTTCATGGGCTCACTTTCCCTATCTACTTACTGAATCTTGGAGAACATTTAAAAAGTTTACTAATTCCCACTTTTCCCACTAAATTTTTTATTTGAAAATAAAAAAGAAAAAATTGGATTATCCTCGCTGAGTCCTAGTCTTCTACTTCTCTTCTTATTTCCTCTTCTAATGTTTCTACTCCTGGTTCTCCCTTAAGGTCTTTGGCGAATATAATTTGATAGCCGTATCTAACGAATCTAATTAGAAATACGATTACCACGAGCCATAAGAAGAAAGAGTAGTCAACAGTAGCCCATGTAAACGCACGCGATAAAACCTCCCAAATGGAACCGTAAATCCAGATGGATCTTAACATATTCGCAAAGACAAAGACCCAAACTAACGCAACAAGATATCGCAGTATTCCGCTTAAGGCACTTAATCTATAGTAGCTTCTGCGTAAGAATTTCTGTAGGAAAATCAGGATAGATAAAGAGGCTCCAAAAATTATTAGTGTTAAAGGATCTATTTGGTTAAAAAAGAGGCCGTAATTACTTAGGATATTAAAGGTTACTATAGGTATAACTGCGAAAAAAATGAAGTACTCAATCGCGTATGCTGTTCCGAGATAAAGAGGGTTTCTTAAAAATTTTTTAATAATCGACAACATTCATTCCTCCGGATTGTATTAGAAAATTTGTGGGCTCTGGTAGAACACTGTGACTGGAGTTACAACGAAGTTAAATCCTGGTATTGTTAGAGTGAACCAGATGATAAATACTCCAGTTATAACTAGTGGTCGAAATGAAGTAGTAACATTAGGTGTAAAGTCCAAGAAAAAGGTATTTCCATATAATCCTAATAAAAGCTGAACTGGATCACTTGTCTTTAGAGGCATAGTTAGTTCATAAGGATAAAGGACATAATCTGCTTTAGAGTCAATTACCGTACCATTGGGATAACTCACTTGGATTATTCCAATTAAATTAAGTTCATAGCCGATTCCATCATAATACAAAGCTTTCGGTGCATCGGGGTAAATACTGATTTGCCAATTCAATGATCCAATATTATTGAGAGCTTGAGCCGAGTTAACACCGAGAATAAATCCGAGAAAGGCTGAGCCTAATCCTGCAATTATGGCTATCCACTTCAGAACTTTATAGATTTTCCTCTTTGTCGTTGCCATTTTCTTTCCTCATTGGTTTTTATTCAGAAGTATAAACATGTTAAGTATTTAAAATTTCTTAAAAAAAGAGTGGGACGCCGCCTTAGGTATGTATTTTTCCTAGTTTTTACTTGTCTTATGCTGGGGTTGAGGGGTTAATCCAGCCCCAGAAGATTCTTGGAGGACTGGCGGACTTCGGGGCATCTGCATAGTTATGGGGGGGAATCAAAAGAGTGGGATAATATCTTATTTTCAGATATTGGTAGGATTAAAGTGTTATCCTAATATTACATATTTTTAAATTAAAAATAGGAGTAGACAAGTATTGCCGGCCTAATTGTCTAGTGAGGGACTTGGTGTGAACATCGTGTTGCTGGAAAATTCGAATACTCTCTCTCGCATGGGGGTTCCGATTTTTGCTACCAACTTTTATTACATCAGGTCCCCTAGAAAAGCAAAGTTCTACAATTCTAACTATCTTATATTAATAAAAAAGAGCTATCTGCTGTCAAGTGTGGGGGAAAGCGATTTTGCTAAAATTCTGTATGGTATCTGAAAGGATGGATTGAAATGGCGGATTGGTTTTCGAAAATTTCTAAAGTTTTTAGGAAAAATGGTGAGTTCACACTGGGCATTTATGGTAGTCCTAATGCTGGTAAAACAACTCTTGCTAACAGGATCTGTTTGGACTGGTTGGGGAGAGAAGCGGGGGCGGTTTCGCCTATTCCACATGAAACTCGTAAAGCTAATGTGGTAGAACATTTAGAGATGAATTACAATGGAAAGTGTCTTAGAATGAATGTTGTTGACATGCCTGGTATCTCTAGCAAAATCGATTACCGGGTTTTTCAAAAGCATGGATTATCCAGTGAGGAGGCGATTGAGCGAGCTAAAGAAGCGACTAGAGGTGTGATCGAAGCTATCGAGTGGCTTGATAATGTGGATCTTGCCCTAACCATTTTTGACACTACCAAGGTTCCTTTTGATCAGGTTAATCTGGTTATTCTGGGAAACCTAAGAGCAAAAAACATACCAAACATCATTGTGGCAAACAAAATAGACTTACCCAAATCACGACCCAAACTGGTCTACGATTCTTTCCCAGATCATAAAAGCGTAGCCATATCAGCTTTAACCGGAGAAAATATAGAAGAACTTTACAAATTAATCATAGAATCACACTAATGGGGGATGAAGAAGATGATGAATCCGAGAATAGACATTATACCAAAATGGGTGGTTAACGGCTTAACCTCAGAAGACAAGATAAGATTCATAGTGGGTAAGGTTAAAAAGAACGTAATCCTAGTTCTGGAAGATGTTCTCAGACCAGAAGAGCAGGCGGGTTTGATAAGAGAAACAATGCTAGAAATTGATTACGAAACATTCAGTGGAGTAGAGCTATTAACCTTTAATAAAAACCCTGGTAGCAAAGGTTTCATGAGATGGAAAAACAAACCCAACGGAGATTCAAAAATTACTATTGTAGCCCCTGCGAATAGCATTAACATTTTAAGGGACACATCAAGCATCATCTCCCTGATGCTAAAATAAAAGTAAGAAGGCCCGCTGATTGACCCAGGAAGGAGAACCAGTAAACGGATTTATTCACTACTGTATAAATTGTGGTACACCAATCTCACCTGAACAAAAAACTTTCCGCTGTTTTTACTGCGGATCAAGAACTTTCAAACTTAAAAAAATGCAAAAAGAAATTAAAAAAGATAATGAATATGGAAACCAAACAAAAATGGAATCGGATCAATCTCAAATTCTTGAAAAAAATGTTCCAATAGCTGAGACTACTTTTTGTGACGAAAAATCGGGGGATACGAGATTAGAAACCGTCATCGCAGAGGGGGTCGGAGTATTGAAAGTCGATGTAGACGGGCTTATGAAAGGAAAACCACTAATACTTTCGGTAAAAAAGGGCCAATATGAGATATCGGTTCAAAGACTAATGGAAAGAGTGAAAAAAAGATAGAGAAAAATCCTTTACTTTGCTAGGAAAAATATTTTTCTAATTGGTCCTCCGCATCAAGCAGGGAAAGCCAATTGATTAAACCCGTCTTATACTTCCTAGGCTTTTCATAGATTATTTTTAATGCAATCGAAACCGTTTCCTTTTTTGAAAGATGTGTTGTATCAATCTCAAAAACGTATTCACTACCATAGGTATTCAAAGCGTTAAAGGTGCAGGAACCAAGAATCTCCGCCTGAACATTCTCTCTAACCTTTTTCTCACTCCAACCTTTAGCTTCTAATCTTTTACTCAAAACCTCAGGATGAGTTCTTAAAATTATCACAACATTAACAAAACTTGAGGGAACAATATCCGCATAATGCCCCTCAACAATAACCAAGTCCTCTGCCTTCTCTATAAGCTCTACCACCCTTGGCACCAATCTATCTAAGTCCGCTACCTTAGTATCTCGATCAGCATCAATATGACTATAAAGTTTCTCTCTCTCCACCAACTCACCCAAACTTATAATATCCGTATGCAAAACACTAGTCAAATCCCTACTCAGAGTTGTTTTTCCAGTACCCGGACACCCTGAAATAATAATAGCTTTCCTAAAGAGACATCACCACCAATAAAAATAGATATATCCTAATAATTAATAAAAATCAGATTCTACAAAATAAGACTTTTTATTGAATAAAAAAATTGAAAAGACTATAGAATTTGACTAAGGTGTAAAATAAACCTACATAAGCTTCGCTTCTTAGACAAATTATGAAAAGCCTTTCAGATTATTCATGGCAAACCTTCATACGCTGAAGCGTCTTGGGCAAAGGATGAAAATCTTTAGTTTTTCATGGGAAACACCTATACGCTTGTGAGCGTCTGAGACAAAGTATGAAAAAAGTTTTTCGTGGCAAATAATTTAGTGTTTAAAGGCAAAAGTTTAATCTAATTCTTCGGTGGCTCTAAATCTTTCAATTACTCCTTCTAGAAATTGGCAAGCAAGGTCTGTTTCATTTAGTTTGGTTTCCAGTTCTTTCTTATGTGTTTCGTACTCTTTAACCGGTAGATCTCCTATCTTCATTCTGGCTATTAGCATTTCTTGCTGATCTATTACATCTTGTTTTTCTGCTTCTAGTGAGATTTGCCATTTCTCCATCTTTCGTATGCCCTCTTTTAGTTTTTTCTCCGCTTCTTTAAGTTTTGCGTCATACTCTGAGACTAGTTTTTGATATATTGCCTCTCTTATCTCGCCCTTAAGCAGTAATTCTTCTAGTTTCTTTTTCCGCTCAACTTGTGTTTCTTTCTCAGCTAATAGTACTTCAACTTCGAGTGGTTCTGTGGCGCCCATGTCTTCTAAGGTTTTTTTAATCTCTTTGATTTCCTGCCGTAGAGGTTCTGACCTCTTTTCTAATTCCTCTTCTGTAATCTCTCCCACTATTTGTCGTGTTTTTAGTGTTTCATAATCCTTGTTTAGCTTTCTTAAACGTGTTTCAACAAGATAGGTTTTACCTCTTCCTACTAGATTCCTTTTAATATCCTCGGGAATTTTCTCTAATTCAACCGGTTTTTTTACTTCCGTTTTGATCTCCTTTTTTCCCATTTCCAACTTTGGTTTCTTGGTTTCTTCTACTTCTACCTTTATTGTTACTGGTTTTTTGGTTTCCTCAAATTCATGCTTTAATGGTAAGCCGCAATATTTACAGTAAACAAACCAATCCTCTGTTCTTTGACCACATCGCGGACAATTAGGCAAAGCCATCACCACTCTGATCTAAGTATATTAATTCTGATTAGAATTATCCCTTTAGCCTTATTATTTGTGTTGATTTGGGCATCTTAGTAATATAGTTTAGAGTATCTTTAAATGTAAAAGTTTTTTTTTAAAAAAACTTGGTCTAAAAAACCATTTATCCAAAATTCGAGAAATCTAAAGATTTATTAAAATTTTTTATTGCATATTTTTGGATTCTATTCTTCTTGTTTTTGTTCATTTTTATCTGGGATTTCTGTATTTTTAACTATTGGTTTTTCATCTTCAGAAATATTTGTGCCAACCTTGACTATTCTTGATATTTTTTGGCTCGCTTCTGATGAAAATTTTTTAGAAAATTCACTAAGGTACGATATGTAGGATCGAATATTCTCAAGTTCTTTATTCAATTTATCCTTGGCTAATTCTTTATTCCTTTTCAAAGATTGTCTCCAAGCCCTATTTGTAAAGTAATGGTACGCAAGATATGCTCCAATAAAATAAAAGGCGAATATTACACCATAAATACCTGTTGCAGGTGCGACGGAGTATCCAATCAATATCTCGTTGTGGATTATGAGGAAACGGAGAGCAATTGCGATTATTAGACCTCCTATTAATGTAATAACAAAAATCAGTGAGATAGTTCTTAATTTCTCTCCCTCTTTGGTTTTTTCAAAAAATTTCCTCACATCTTCCATGCTTGCTTTTACGTTTTTATTGTAAAAATTTTCCCATACCTCTTTGTAACTCCGCGATAGGCCTTCTATATATTCTTGTATATATGATTCGAATTCATGACGGAAATTAAAATCTAGTATAGAGTCAAATTTTTTTATTAGTTTTTTCCAGTTGGGTTTGTATTTGCTCTCCGTTGACAAGTGGACACCTCCCGTATTATTTAGACACGCTTTAATACTATAAACTTTTTTATTTATAATTTGAAAAAATAAAAGCAGAGTGATATTTGCATCAATTTTTCTACCATATAGTTATTCTTGGGTAAAATTTCATTTAGGAAATCGAATAAACTAATCAATTAATAGGTGGGTTGTATGCTTTGTTTGTTGATGTGCATTGTCATGTTGATCTTTATCCCGATTTCAATAAAGTGGTTACCCAAGCTGACAAAAATGGGGTAGCCGCTATCATCGCTGTTTCAATGGATCTTGAATCTATGGGTACTATTACGAAAATTTCAAATCACTATTCCGGATTTGTTTTTCCTTCCCTTGGTTTACATCCAGACGCTTGCAGTAGAACCTCAGAAATTAATTTAACCAAAGCCGTAAAGTTAATAAAAAATAATGCCAAGAATCTGGTGGCTATAGGCGAAATTGGTTTAGATCACCATTTTGTGAAAATCAAAGAGCTTTATCCCTGGCAGCAAAGAATTTTTAGAGAAATGCTCAGAACCTCTCAAGATTTAAATCTTCCAGTAATTCTCCATACTAAAGGGGCTGAAAGACTCATTTTTAAGATCCTTGATGATTATAAACCAAGGGATGTACTAATTCACTGGTATACCGGTCCCAAAGACTTAATTGACATTGGAATAAAAAAGGGATATTATTTTTCAATAACTCCCGCAGTTACTTATTCTAAAAATGTTCAATACTTGGTAAAAAAGGTCGGTGTAGATTATTTAATGACCGAATCCGACGGTCCTGTTGAATATAACAGAATAAGAGGCGAACCAAAAGATTGCAAAATAATAGTTAAAAAAATAGCTGAAATAAAAGGATACAGTGAGGGTAAGGTGGAAGAAGTATTATTTGAAAATGCAGTTTCCTTTTTCAAGTTAGACTTGAATATCTAATTGAGAACAGTATTAAAAATAACAATACCCAGATTTCAGAGAATTTCACCATTTAAGAACTATGTAGAGTTGTGATTTCAAATTCCATAAAAATTCTTTAATCATCGGAATTAATACTTACATTATCACCGTTAATTTTTACAAAACTTGCTTTCTGTAACTCTTGCAGGAGTGTTTCTGTTTGATTTAAGTCAAGCTCCAAGGATTTGGATAAATTATCAATATTTATACTACCTAAACGTTGTAGTATAAATAGGGTCCTGAATTTAGGGTCCTTATCAAAATAGGGTTTTAATTTTTGCCACAACATTTCCCAACGTCTAATCTGGTTCTGAAGTTGTTCAATCTCTTCTTGCCCATACTCCTTTCCTGTCTCCCAATTCTCCAGAAAAGGCGGTATGTTTTGTTGCTCCAGAATTTCTAATCGATTCTTCAGCTCTTCGATCTGTTCCTGTTTTTCCTTTAACCTTTTGTCACGACTTTTTATCTCTAAAATTAATTGGTCAACTCTTTTTTGATAATTTTGCTCAATCGTATTTATATCCAAACTCTTTGTAGAGTTTGTAAGGAAACCTTCGGTTAGTTCTCTTGAGTTTATCAGATTTTCTTTTGATTTTTTCTCGTATGATTCCTGATTAATATTGTTTGAAGCGTTTTCAAAGGTTTCATCATTTTTTATTTGTCTACTTGGTTCATGAACTTTTGGATTTTTTTGGAACTTTGCATGTAGTGTCTTTATAAAATATTTCTCAATCTCTTCCAAGTTTTTAGCAATAGCTTCGTTAAAAGCTTGCTTTATTACTGTATCTATCCCCTTTATTGGGAATCTATTTTGAACCATATTAATTATACTCTCACGCATAGACGTGAATTTGTTTATTAATTTTAATTGTTCGTTATTAAAGTCACTATAAGTTTTACCTGATTCAATTGTATTGGGCTCGTCATTGCTTGTTTTCAATTCTTCCTTGTTCGCATTTTTCAGTCCCAAATCCCGAACTCCTGTATTTTTGTTATACTGTATATCTCTTTCAGAACTTTTTAATTTTTCTAAGAAAGATATGTGAAATTCGCAATTAATTACTTTATTATTGTAAAATATGCAAAGAATATGTATAAAAAGAACTAAAATAATATATTCATAGGCTAAGCGCAAGGAGGAACCGCGATTGAGTACAAGAGAACGTTTAAGCAAGTTGAGGAATGAAATCGATGAATTATTAAGCGAAGTTGAAAAAAAGCCGGAAATAAACACAGTTCTAAATAGAATTGATCAAATAGAATCCAAGTTGGAAAAAATAAATTCCATGGAAGAACTGCTGAAAAGTAAAACAGAAACCGAATCTGCGGTTAGAACCAATGAAATTTTAGAAAAGTTCGAAGGAATGGATTATAAAATTACCAGCATCGGAGAAGAAATTTCTAGCCTCAAAAAGGATTTCACCACTGAAGTCACCTCTCTTCGAAAACAAGTGAGTAACATAATAGAGGCTATAATAGATCTTGTAAAAACCATAGCACCTGAAATTATCAAACCCGAAAAAACTGTTCCCCTAGAACCTTTGCAAAAAATAGCGGAAAAGAAAGGTTTAACCGAAACCAAAGAAGTGGAACAGCCATTATTGGAAGAAACAGAGAAATCTACCACTTTTGAAACTATTTCCGAATCTGAAATAATTGAGGAGGAAGAACCGCCTGACGAGCAAACACCGACAATCTTAACTCAATTAGAAGAGAGTGAGATTCCAGAGAGACTTGAGGAGAAGCCTATAATTAGTGAACTTCCTGAAGTTGAGACTGAGGAATTAAGAGAAGAGGAGGAAGTTAGGGAAGAATCAGAACTCAATAGTTTCCTAAGTGAAGAGGATGAAAAATTGTTAAAAGAGCTAGGGCTCGATATGATCGATACTGTTGCAGAAGAAAAATTCAAGCTTCTAGAAGAGGAAAAAACACCAAAGTATGTTCAATTAACAAATTTGGAAACTAGAAAACTAAAACTTGAGAGAGAAATAAACAATTTAAAAACAATGATCCAGGCCGGTTTCGGATCATTAGAAGACGAGAAGAAACTAGAAGAAAAAATTCGAGAAAAAGAAGAAATTGAAATAAAGATAAGGGAAATAGAGGGCAGTAAATAAAATCTAACAATAGAAAAAACTTCGCAGTAAAAATAAAGAAAATCTCAACACGTTATTTCTTTTACCTTTAAACATTGCCAGGTTAAATTAGTAGGTGGATAACCAAGAATGGTTGAACCTCTTTTCAAGACCGGGATAAAAAGATTTGTATCTAACTTTCATGTTTGCATGGTTCCCAGAGTGTTATGGTCTTAGGTATATCCCTAATCGGTCAAATAGGACACTATATTTGAAGGGTTGGTTATTCGGGAAAAATTAGATACTTATATCTCGATCAAAATAAATTTGTTAATTCTAATTTAAGACTTGTAAAAGTCAGATGTAGAAGTTAGGGACATTTGTCACCCCTTGCTGTTAATTGGTAGGATGTCC
>NZ_JBRAKS010000126.1:0-10685 GCF_052745115.1 Candidatus Jordarchaeum sp. | reverse complement strand
TTCTCTCCACTATAAGGGTATCCCTACCCCCAAAAACTCATTTTCAAATACTGTAAATACAGTAAAGATTTAAAAAGCTCGAGTTCTCTTGGTTTTCTAAAATGAAAATATTTTCAAAAAAATTAATTTAATCAGTAAGAATATCAATTTAATCAATTCTAAGAAAAAGGAGGAATAGTGATGCCAAAGAAATCCAAGGGCAAAGAAGAACTAGAGGAAATAGAAGAGGAGGAAATAGAGGAAATCATTGAGGAAATGGAGAAAGAGGTAGTAGAGGAAAAGGAGAAAAAGAAGGAAGAAAAGAGGGAGCCTGTAAAGGAAAGAAAGTATAAAAAGAAGAAGAGGGAAAAAAGAGAACCCATAGTTAGAGACGACCTTTCCGAAACAGAAAACTTCATTGTGAACCTGATAGCAGTTGAGCCTAGAAGACCGAGAGCTATCACTAGGATGCTGAAAGGTAAACTAAATCAGAATGAAGTGGTTTCTCTCCTCAGACAATTGGAGGAGAAAAAAGTCGTCAAGAGGGAAGGTACCAAATCGTGGATAGCAGCTTAAACTATGAATAGCAGCATCACTTTATTAGATCCCCAGTTTTCCTGGGTTTAAAATACCTTTAGGGTCAAATACTTTCTTTATCTTTTTAACGTAATGTAGCCCCTCACCTAGTATTCTATCCATCCAACCAGCTCTCAGCACGCCTATTCCATGCTCGGCACTAATGTTTCCACCTAGAGACATGGCGGTTTCATACACTTCTCCGGTTAGTTTTTTTAGTTTTTGCCATTCTTCCGGGTTTCTTACATCTATTAGTACTCCAGAGTGTATGTTACCGTCTCCTGCGTGACCATAGAGGCCAACCGGGACTCCATATTTTTTGGATATTTCTTGAAATCTTTTCACCATTTCTGGTACTTTAGAGATGGGTACGCAGACATCTTCTGCCTCGTACACTCTTACGAGTCTCTTGTCTAGATTCATGATTGCGCCTCCGGCTGCTTCTCTACCCTGCCATAGCATTTGTTTTTCAGAAGGATCACTGGTCCATTGGACATTATTGGATTTATGTTTTTTACAGGTTTCAACTATGAGTTCAGTTTGTTTTTTCACTTCTTCTGGTGTTCCCCCGATTTCAAAGTATAATAGGGCGTCGACTTCGGGAAGATTTAATTCAGGTACGTAGGCGTTTACGGCCTTTATGATGCCGCGATCCATTATCTCAATTGCGGTTGGTATTGTGTGATTGAGAACAGAGTTAACCGCTTTAGCGGCTTCATTAATATCCTCAAATGGAGCTACTATCACTGCGGTTTCCTCGGGTAAAGGAATGATTCTTAGCAAAGCTTCAGTGATTATGCCGAGCGTACCCTCGGAACCTATAAATAGCTGCGTCAAGTCCAGACCTAAACTTCTTTTCAGGGTTTTACCACCTAGACTCAGGACTTCACCTGATGCTAAAACAACTTTTAGACCAAGAACAAAATTTCGGGTCACACCATATTTTACCGCGGTCATTCCTCCGGCGTTTGTGGAAATCATGCCTCCTATTGTACACATTTTTTTGCTGCCCGGAGTTGGTGGAAAAAAGAAACCTTGTTTTTTTAATTCTTGGTTAAGTTGAAGTTGAATTACTCCCGGCTCCACCCTTACACAAAAATTATCTAGATCGATTTCCAGAATTTTATTCATTTGCGTTAAGTCCACCACTATCCCTCCCTCAATAGGAACAGCCCCCCCACATAGACCGGTTGCCGCACCCCTTGGAGTTACCGGTATTTCATTAGTATTAGCCAACTTCATTATTTCTACAACTTGATCTGTTGTTTGTGGAAAAACAACCACATCTGGAATCGACTTGTATATTGAGGCATCCATGGAATAACAGTACCTATCAATAATATCACTTTTAACATTCTCCTCTCCAACAATACTGGCCAAGATATTTACAAGATCTTCTTTCAATATATTAACACCACAGACGAGAATCAATGATGGTAGCGAGACTAGTTTAAGCTAAAAAGCGGATAGTAAACAGAAGTTAAATATTTTATTACAAATTAGAAATCCTAATTATTTTACTAAAAATCGAATAAGGATCCAAAAACTCAATTTTTCTGGGAAGGGTTTACTTATACATAATTGGAGGTTTTTCGATTTTTTCCAGATATTCATTCAGAGATTTTACTGTTAATGTTTTATTTCTCATGGTCTTTAAGGCTTTAACAAGAGCCTTAGCCATCTCAAGATTTGTTACCACTGGAATATTGTACTCAATGGCTATTCTTCTTATAACATACTCATCAGACATCATCTCAGCGAATTTTTCGAGCGTACCGGAGCGCACAATGTTTATCACCAGATCAATTTCGCGGTTAATTAGATAATCTCTGATGTTTGGCTTCCTCCGAGACTCCCTCATCTTATAAACAGTTTCCACGTTCTCCAAACCCTCCTCTATGAAAGCTTCAGCGGTATGCTCTGTTGCATAAATTTTATATCCCATATCAGAAAATTCCTTTGCCAAAGGCAACAATTTCTCTTTAAGCTCTTTTCCTCCCACGGTGATTAGCACATTTCCACCATTCAAGGGAATCTCAAATTCCGCAGCTTGCAAAGCTTTCAGAAAAGCCTCATCAAAATTCTCACCTAAGCAGGCAACCTCACCAGTTGAGACCATCTCGACTCCTAGCACAGGGTCGGCTCCCTCAAGCCGCATAAATGAGAATTGAGGAACCTTAATTCCCGTGTGACTAATTTCCGGAGCACTTAGAGCATTTATATCCTTCAGTTTCTTACCTAACATTACGGCGGCTGCACTTTCCATGAGATTAATACCCTTGGTTTTACTCACGTAAGGCATGGATCTCGAAGATCTCAAATTACACTCAATAACATAAGCTTCACCGTTTTTGACAAGATATTGAATGTTAAAAGGGCCTATTATATTCAGGGCAACTGCGATTTTCTTACTACAGTCCTCCACTTTGCTTTGCATAATTTTCGACAAACTGTGAGGGGGTATACTCATTGTAGCGTCTCCAGAGTGAACGCCAGCATCCTCCACATGTTCAATAACTGCACCTATTAGAACATTCTCCCCATCAGATATTCCGTCTACCTCGATTTCTCTAGCCTCTTCTATAAACTTGGATATGACCACGGGGTGCTCTTTTGAAACTCTTGTGGCCATTACTAAGAAATCTTCCAAATGTTTATCACTGTAAGCGACTCTCATGGCTGCCCCTGATAGAACGTAGCTTGGTCGAACAAGAACAGGGTACCCCACCTTATTAGCAAACTTTTTTGCCTCCTCAAGTGAGGAAAGTTTTTGCCAAGGTGGCTGAGGAATATTGAGTGAATCTAAAAGGGCGCTAAACTTGGCTCTATCCTCAGCTCGGTCAATGTTCTCTCCCTTAGTGCCTAGAATGTTTGCACCAGCATTGGCTAGTTTCATAGCTATATTGTTTGGTATTTGCCCCCCCACTGATACTATGATTCCTAGTGGTTTTTCTTTCTCATATATGTCCATTACTCTTTCAAAACTCAATTCTTCAAAGTAAAGTTTATCACTCATATCATAATCAGTTGAAACCGTTTCTGGATTGTAGTTAATCATTATGGCTTCGTCAACATTATGATTTTTTAACGCTAAAGTGGTGTTCACGCAACCCCAGTCGAATTCCACCGAGCTTCCAATTCTGTAAGTTCCAGCCCCCAGAACTATAACCTTATTCCTCTTATTCTTAAATAGGATATCGTCTTCTTCCCCTCCATATGTTGCATAAAGATAATTGGTTTGAGCCGGCCACTCGGCTGCCAAAGTATCTATTTGTTTAATAACTGGTGTTATCCCAAATTTCTTTCTTAATCTTCTTATTTCATTTTCATTTGTGTTTAGGTAGGTTCCAATTTGCTCGTCAGAGAATCCTAATTGTTTGGCCTTCTTTAAAATTCTTCCAAGTTCCTCAGAATTATTGAGGTCAAGATTTTTCAAATGCTCCTCCATTCTAATTATATTCTGAATCTTGTATAGGAACCACTTATCAACTCCGGTTAAGGAGTAGATTTCCTCTATTGATAATCCTCTCTTTAAAGCCTTAACTATTTTGAATATTCTTTCATCTGTAGGATGAGATAAGAGATATTGTATGTGGTCTAGGGGTTCGGGTTTAATCTCGTCCACATTACCTACCAATCCCATGGCACCGATATCTAGCATTCGAATAGCCTTTTGAATTGCTTCTTCAAAACACCTCCCGATGGCCATAACCTCTCCCACACTCTTCATCTGCGTCCCAATCTGCCTGTTGACATTTACAAATTTTTGAAGATCCCACCGGGGTATTTTAACCACTAGATAGTCTAAAGCGGGTTCAAAGCACGCAGTGGTTACTCCAGTCACCCTATTGGTTAATTCTGGCAAATTGTAGCCTATTGCTAGTTTGGCTGCTATGTATGCTAAGGGGTAACCGGTGGCTTTGGATGCAAGTGCTGAAGATCTGGATAATCGAGCGTTAACCTCGACAGCATAGAAATCTAACGATTTTGGATCCAAAGCGTACTGAATGTTACATTCTCCCACAATACCCAAATAGCGTATAACCCGAATGGAAGCTTCTCTGAGAGTATGATATTCTTGGTTTGTAAGTGTTTGACTAGGAGCAACCACGATTGATTCGCCTGTGTGTATACCCATGGGGTCAAAGTTTTCCATATTACAAACTGTTATACAGTTGTCCATTGAATCGCGGACTACTTCGTATTCAATTTCTTTCCATTTACCCACATACTGTTCCACTAGAACCTGGGATATCATACTCTGGGCTAATCCTCTGCTCACAATCTCTTTAAGATCATCCCGATTATAAGCAACACCGGAACCTTGACCCCCCAGCGTGTAAGCCACTCTAATCATAATGGGATAGCCTATTTTCTCAGCTATTTCCACAGCCTCCCCAATGGAGGATGCAGTAGCACTTTTTAGTACTTTAACTCCAGCCTCGCTCATCGCTCTTCTGAAAAGTTCTCTATCCTCAGTAATCTCAATAGCCCTAACAGGGGTTCCTAAAACCTGAACATTATGTTTTTCAAGAACACCATTTTTAGCCAGTTCAACTCCGCAGTTAAGAGCCGTCTGTCCCCCAAAACTCAACAGGATTCCGTCCGGTTTCTCTCTTTCAATAACCCTCTCGATGTAATATGGAATAATGGGTAACAAATACACTTTTTCGGCAAATCCAGGATCTGTTTGAATAGTCGCTATATTGGGATTTACTAGAACTGCTTCGATTCCCTCCTCCTTCATCGCCTTTAAAGCTTGACTTCCAGAATAATCAAACTCTCCAGCTTGACCAATTCTCACCGCCCCACTTCCTAGAATTAAGACCTTGTTAATCCCTTTAAGCTTAGGCATATTAGGCACCCTCCAACATTTTGAGGAAAAGATCAAAAATATATCTAGTATCTACGGGTCCAGCAGTATGTTCTGGATGAAATTGTACAGAAATAACATTACGTCTTTTGTGCAAGAGCCCTTCAACAGTTTTATCATTCAAGTTCTGGAACCATAATTCTAAATTCGTGTCTTTGAGTGAATCAAGACTCACGGCATAACCATGATTTTGTGTGGTGATGTAACACCTCCCAGTATTTGAGTCAACGCAAGGTTGATTCTGCGAGCGATGTCCGTATTTCAATTTATAGGTATTCCCACCACAAGCTAGTGAAATTATCTGATTACCAAAACATATACCCATCACGGGAACATTGTCCTCTATCAAATTATTTACGGTAAATATTGTATCTTGAACTTTTTTGGGATCACCGGGACCATTTGAAATTAGTACTCCGGCGGGCTTATACTCCATAATCTCGTCGGCGGAGAAATTATAGGGAACCCTTACTACATCAACTCCAAAAGCTAAGAGTTCCCGTAAAAGGTTATATTTCACTCCGCAGTCTATGACCACCACTGTTTTTCGTCCTTCATTATAATACAATATTGGTTCGCTACAGGTAACTCTGGCCACAAGATCCGACTCATTAGGGTCGGGTATCCGCTTAGCCTCTTTAATCAAGCTATTCAGATTAGGGTCTACGCCTTCTCTAAAAACCTCTAAAACTCCTAGCATAACGCCGTGTACCCGTAGCTTCTTTGTTAACATGCGGGTATCTATTCCCTGCAAACCGGGAATATTCTCTTTTTCGAGCCAGTTGCCAAGAGTCTGTGTTGATTGCCAATGATGCGGAGTGTCACAATACTCATGAACTATAAATCCATTTACCTTAATTCCTTCAGACTCGAAAAATTTTGGAATTTTCCAACGATCATAAGCATTCCAAGAAGGAACTCCATAATTTCCCACTAGGGGATAAGTAAGAACGAGAATTTGGCCAAAATACGAGGGGTCTGTGAGAACTTCCGGATATCCAACCATACCGGTATTGAAAACTATTTCGCCATGAACCCTTCCCGTGGCACCGAAACCAGTGCCTAGGAAATAGGAACCATCTTCCAGTACCAGTGCGGCTTTTCTTTCCGTTTCTTGTGATTCTTTCTTGTACACTGCAACCCTCGGCAAACTCAGCATTATAAATATTTAAACCTTGTGAAATAAATGGAACAATACCCGAAAACAGTGTTCTGCTACTTTTATGGTTGAAAAAGGAAATTAGCGGTCAAAAAAGATATTCTTCGAAGTAGCCGAAAGGGGAATACCCAGAATATAGTCAGCATCCATCAGATTCAGAAGTTTTGCTGCAACACCGATGCGATACATAACCCGATTGTCCACACCTATTAGAGCCGCTGTTTTTACAGCCGATCCAATTGCGATACCAAGGTCAATAAGTTTAAGATCGCAAAATGGCCCGGGAAAAGGCATGCCCTTCTTTTCTTGTTTTAGAAACTCGTCACAAGTAGCAAACCCGCAGGAGCCACAATTTCCGCCGGTTATATCGGTATTTTTAATGCCAAAAAGAAGAACCGCAAGTGCCTGTTCCACACCTTTAGCGTCCCTATGGAAATTTTTTCCAGCAATATCCGCGAGTTGATGCATTTGTTTCGCGATTTTTTCTTTTTCCTCATCAGAAACAATAGCTAAAATAATAGAGTCTTGCCCCAGTCCCTTGGGTGCGGTTTTTGCGCTTATCATCATTTGATATGCAACATCCAACACTGTTTTCCTTTTAATATCGTCAAAATATTTAACCATCCCTAACGTCTCCAAATTCGATTAAAGAAACGAAATTAAAACATTCTCTGAAAATTGTTTGATAGTTGTTTTTCTAGAAATATAAGTTTTATTAAGCTACACCTTAAAAACTAGAAATTTCGGGAATAGAAACTTTAATAAAACATACGAGCTTTGCTCCTGAGTTTTTTGAGGGTTTCCTCCAGAGTTTCCACCACTACTCTAGTGCCGTTTATGGTTTCCATGAACCCAATTTCGCTGGTGTAACGGGGCACAATTTGTATATGGAAATGCTTTACACTGGCACCTGCAGCCTCGCCCTGATTAATGCCGATATTAAATCCTTGGGGATGGTATACTTCTTTAAGTAACTTTACTGACTTCTGTGCCATTAAAAACAAGTTACATATCTCTTCTTCACTAAGCTCTTCAAAGTTTTCCACATGTTTGATTGGAAATATTAGTAAATGACCAGGATTGTAAGGGTAAATATTTAGGACAACCATAGTTTCATTATTTTTATAAATTATTTTTTGTTGGACCTCAGGGTTTCCCTCAATAATGGAGCAGAGAATGCAATCCACTTTGGGTCTATTATCTCCTCTGGCGTAGTCGCCCTTACTGGGTACGCAAATATAAGAGCGAAACTTTTTTATCAAATTTCTAACACTCCAATGTTATTCTCAATAGTGCGCCGACTTCATATTTCACGCCATTTTATGACAATTTTATATTGAGGTATTAAATAAAAATTGCTGACAACCTATTTTAAAAGATTATGCCTTGAAAAGAGCGATTATAAATAAAAAAATTGCAATAACACCTATAGCTTCAAACACAATCATGTTTTTAACCGTAAAATCAGCAAAAAATACGCTGAACACCCCAAAGAGATTAGTAATTTCTAAAATAATCCCATTAAAAGGGTGGTAAGCTCCAGCCATACCTCCATACAAATTCATAATAAAGAGCATAGCAAAAGCACCCATAAATAATAAGAGAAACTTGGAGCCTGATCGCTTATACGAAGAGTAAGCTACACCAATTAGAAGTACGTAGCCAAGGCTCACAGAAATCATCAAAACAGAAGTCACATCAAATAAGAAAGTCATTTACTTCCCTCCTTTATCAACGCACCACTAATCTTGCCCGCAAGAATCATTGCTAAACCAAAAACGGCTATAGCAAGAAACTGCAGGAACTGAAACAAAAGCCAGGCCTCTTGCTGAGCATAATGCATATAATCCAAACTATATTCCAAGAAAGAAAATTTTATAATAAGATAATAGTAGAACCAATCTAGTACGGGTTCGAAATAAAATGAACCTAGCTGGACCCCCATCATAACTAAAAACGCCAATGCTAAAAGCAGAAAAATACTTTTTCTGCCCTTCTTTAAAAAAATCACCACTGATAACACACAAAGAACACCGTAAGCAAATATCAAGAATAAAGCCAAGTAAACCACAAGCGGATCAAACGTGACAGTGGACGTAAACATCAAAACCACCCAAATTTAGAAATTGTACACTTATATGTGCATTACCTCTAAAAATCTTTCGAAAAAACCCAGCGAAAATAAAATAAAATAAACCCACTTTTTAAATAACAAGACAAAAATAAATAAAATAAGAGGAAGCAAAACTACATCATGCCAGGCATTCCACCCATACCTCCCATTCCTGGGGGCATACCTCCGGGTCCTCCGGGTCCTCCGGGTCCTCCGGGTCCTCCGGGTGGACCTGCTGCTGGTTCGTGTCGTTTGGAAGCTATGACATCGTCGATCCTTAGAATCATCTCGGAGGCCTCGCTTGCAGACGCTATAGCTTGCTTTTTAACGCGCAGCGGCTCAATAACACCCGCCTTTAGCATGTCAGCGACTTCCCCCGTAGCAATGTTTACACCCATCCAGAGTCCACCTTTCTCGTGAGCTGCACGAAGCTTTACTATAATGTCTAACTGGTCGTAACCTGCGTTCTCAGCTAAAGTCTTGGGAACGATCTCAAGCGATTCAGCAAAGGCTTCTATAGCAAGCTGCTCACGGCCACCAACAGACTCGGCGTAATCCTTTAGACGTTTCGCAACCTCGATTTCTGGTGCTCCTCCTCCGGCTACCATCTTTTTGTCTTCAAGGACATCCCTAACGACGCTAAGAGCATCGTTTAGTGCGCGTTCACCTTCGTCTACAACATGCTCTGTTCCGCCTCGAACCACAATGGTCACGGCTTTGGGGTTCTTACATTCACGAACGTAAACCATCTTATCATTCAAAACCTTGACTTCCTCAACAAGCCCTGCTTTACCTAGGTTTTCAGCCTTAAGCTCTTTCAAGTTTGTAACAACAGTACCGCCAGTAGCTTTAGCGAGTTTCTCCATATCCGACTTCTTAACTCTACGCACCGCCATTATACCTGCCTTAGCAAGATAGTGCTGAGCAGTATCGTCTATACCTTTCTGACTGAATATGATGTTTGCTCCACTAGCCTTAATGCTTTCAACCATTTGTTTAAGCAGATTCTGCTCCTCATCTAGAAATGCTTGCATCTGGGTTGGATCGCTAATTCGAATTTCCGCGTCAAACTCTGTTTTTTCCAGTTCTACCGGTGCATCTACAAGTGCTATTTTCGCGTTTTTAATAGATTTAGGCATTGCCGGGTGCACCAATTCTTTGTCAACCACCATGCCTTGAACCAATTCCGTCTCTAGAATACTTTTACCCTGTTTCTTGATAATACTAACCATCTCTCGATTAGCTTCCAGTTTGCCATCCTTTTCCTCGGCGATCTGCTTTATAGCCTCCACCGCGATTTTTGCAAAGTGTTCCTTTGCCCCCAGCACAGACTTGCTGTTCATAGAAGTAACTGCAATCTTCATAAGAGTCTTCTCGTCGTCAGGATCCACATCGAGTGCCATCTCATCCAAAATCTTCTTTGCCTGATCAGCCGCCTTCTTATACCCACTCACTATAAGAGTCGGATGAATCTTCTGGTCAAGAAGCTCCTCAGCTCTCTTCAGCAACTCACCGGCAATTACTACAGCTGTCGTAGTTCCATCCCCAACCTCATCGTCCTGAGTTTTTGCCACGCCAACTAGCATTTTTGCTGCAGGATGCTGCACGTCAATTTCGTCCAGTATTGCGGCTCCGTCGTTTGTGATTGTGACATCACCCAAGCTGTCTACGAGCATTTTGTCCATGCCTCTTGGTCCTAGGGTGCTTCTGACCGCTTCTGCTATTACTCTTGCTGCCATCATGTTTGATCTCTGTGCGTCTCTTCCGCGGGTTCTTTCTGCGCCTTCTTTTAGTATTAATATGGGTACTCCACCTAATTGTGCCATTTTTTCTATTCCTCCTCAATTTTGTGATTTTGTGTTATTAGAATTTGTATGGGTTTTATTGCGGGACAGTGTTATAGCACTTCTATATAAATTTTACGATAATTGCCAGTATTTGAAAATGAGTTTTTGGGGGTAGGGATACCCTTATAGTGGAGAGAA
>NZ_JBRAKS010000125.1:0-10698 GCF_052745115.1 Candidatus Jordarchaeum sp. | reverse complement strand
AATTATTCTTTTCGAACTATCCCAACAACCCACATACTTAAGGCGCCTTCTCGAAAAACGAATAGGTAATATTGATAAATAGATAAAGCACACGGAATATTAACAAAATTATCCAACCATGCCCTATAATAAATAGGCTCTAAACAGGTGACAAAGCTTATTCCAAAAATAGAACAGTAATTTTACACTATACTGATATTAGAAAATATTCAGTGTGACTAAATTGGAAAAGAAAAACAAGTTCTGTCCTAAGTGCCGAGTGAAATACAAAGCAGATGATTCTGAGTTTTGTATGTATTGCGGTGGGAAACTTGTAGACGAAAACAGTGAATATATTCGTAAGGATAAGATGGGAACTCAGGAGATGGAGCATAGGACACGAGCATCTTGGGGGTGGATTCCGGCGGTTTTAGGATATACTGCTTCATTTTTTCTGCTCATCCTCCTTCAAAATTTATTATCCGGCATAGGACCAATTTTAGTACCTTCCTTCATGATTATACCATTCTTTGATCAAATTATTTTAGTGGCGAGCCCAGAGTTACTAGTTTTTATTACCTTAGGTCAGTTCGGTCTAATAGTGGTACCCTTCTTATATATTAAAATTAAGGGTTTATCAGTAAAAGAATTGGGCTTCGACTTCGAGGACAAGACAGAAGTCCAGAAGGACATCTTTGTAGGGGCTATTGGTGGAAGCCTAATGATAGGAATTTCTATGTTTATTTCCTGGGTAACATCTAACACTTTAGGTCAACTTTACTCATCAATCGACATCTTTTTAGCCGGACAATTCTCCCTTGTAAATAATGCATCCTTCATGTCCATTTACTTGTACCAATACATATTACTAGTACTAAGTATGTTCCTAGTTATTGCACCCAGTGAGGAAATATCCACCAGAGGCTTCCTTCAACAAGGACTAGAAAACAGTTTTGGAAGATGGGCCGGACTTTTTATAACCGCAATAATCTTTTCCGCGCTACACATAATATTATATCCCCAGAGTGCAGCGGGAATTGGACTTCCTGGTTACGTCGGCTCAATCGCAGCCATATTAGCAATACCATCTTATCTGGCACTTTCATTAACACTGGGAATACTACTTCAGATCCGAAAATACAGAATAATCACCACGATAACAACACACGCAGTTTACATGACAATTCTGGTATCGATATATTACTTCCTAAACTACTGGATTTACTTCTACTTCTAAAACCAACCATGTCCTAACGACTACTCAGACAATAAAAAATATAACAAACCGTTGTGAAATAGAATATTAAAGACAAAAACAACGCAATTGAGGTAGTGAGCGGTAACCAAAGAGTTTTTAAAAAAGGTTACACATATTTTAATAATAGAAGACTCGAAAAACAAAAACCTAAAAAATAAAAGAAAAAAGCAAGAAGGGTTAAAACTTGGGCAAAAAAGAAGAGAAACTATTACGATTCGTCTCAAAGGCCTGTTCCTCCCTACTAAGTTCCTCAAACAAATATATAGAATCACTAAAAAAAGCACAAGAATCCTACACAAAATCAATAGAAAAACTCCAAAAAGAACTCGAAAAAGCAGCAAAAGGAATGGAAATCGACCTTGCAACAGCTGACCTATCAATACCCACAGCCCCAGAAATAGCCACTAAGGAAACTATAGTAACAGCAACCCCAATAGACACATTCGCCAGTAAAAGCGCTCCAGATGACGTATTCGGTATGTTTTCCAAATCCGGAGCACCACCCGCGGCAGGAGTACCCTCGTCCGCAGGTATGCCACCGTCAGCCGGTGCGCCACCACGGGCTGGGCCACCCGCAGCAGGACCACCTTCCGCTGGACCGCCGTCAGCCGGGCCGCCACGAGCCGCGGGAGTACCATCGTCGGCTGGGCCACCCGCAGCAGGACCACCTTCCGCCAGACCGCCAAGTATGGGTGTACCGAGTGTTTCTGCTGCTCCTACGATGGGCGTTTCTCCTGTTCAGCAGGATGCTGCTTCTATTACGGATCTTAGGAACGCTATGATGACGGAGCTTGGCCGGTTGAAGAAGCTTTTCGCTTCAGAGGAATAATTGGTTCGGTATTTTTTATGGGGAGAAGTTTTTCTGTTTAATGCTTCTCACCTTTATATTTAAATTCTAAGTTATTGTCTAATGAGGATTGTTGGCTGTTTGATAATGTTTTTTTAATGGGAAAGCCATGGAATAAAAAAGTGCGGCTGGTTTTTAATATTTTTAAAAAACAGAAATTTTTTAAGATATTTTGTTGTTGGGTTTGTTTATTGGAAAGAATTTAATTTTTACTTTCTGGTTTTATTTGATGTTTTATTTTAATAACTTTTAAAAAAATAGGAGAGTTTTTAAAGATAGATGAAGGGTTAATAAATAGGAGGAGAGAGCGGATTTTAATGTTTTTGTATTTTTTCTCTTGAAATAATATTTTGGATTCGGTTTATTTTTCATTTATATTTTAATTCGTATAGCTCGCTACTGTTTGGGATGTAGAATACATCATTGTAATAAACTACTGGTTTTCGGAATAAAACTGCTAGTTTTAGGAAGGGTGATATTTGTTCGTCTCCCTTAAAGATGATTCTTGCGGATATAGCGCCGCCGTTATCTTTGAAATCGGCGGGAGCTATTATCGGAACGCGCTCTTCCTTTGCTTTATTTTTGACTTTGTCTGCGAAAATTTTTTTCTCATCCTCTTTGGGCATTATTTTTCCTCCTGAATAACTAAAATTTTATTTTAGATTAGTATTAGCATTGGCAATATTTAAGTTTATGATCCTTTCGGATTTTACATTTATCTACATCATATTGTGGTAAAAAGGTTATAATAACTTTATTATTCGTTATACCATTATTTAAAACATTTTATCTAACACATATTATTAAGAATTATGGATTTGAATTGAATTATCTTTATTTTAGACTTGAATTTGGAATATCAATTTTAAATTCATTATTTATTTGAAATAGCCGTTCAAACTTTTTTGCTCTATCTGTTTAGAGATTTTTCTTTCATTTTCTTTTTCGTCTAAAATAATTTTTCCATAAACTCCATCAAATCCCGGTCTAATATTTATTCTACCTTCACGGTTCTTGATTATCATATCAGCAATTAATGGATTGGTTACCCTTTCAATATCGGTTTTTTGTACATTAAGTAAAACATTATATTCATTATTGAAAGAATTTACAAGCTGATAATAGGTATCCCAAATCTGTTTTGCATACAAGTTCTCAATTCCCATTACTGCAGAAATTAATTCGGCTAAGGGAATTATTCTTATAAACGGAATAAAATAGGGAGGAACATAGTTATCGTCACGATCGGCCAGTTCTTCCACTCTGTGTTGTACTCCAATAGTCATCTTTTTTCTACATATAGGACATATACAGCCTTTTTTTAGAGACTCTTTTGGTGAGATGCACACTTCTGTGCCACAAGAGTGTTTATCTGAGCGGTGACCATCGAAGTGATATTTTATGGCTAACTCGAAAATGCGAATTAGTTTCCATAAGCAGGATCAACCTCAATGGTCATAACAATTTTTTTCCTATTCTTTGCTTTTATGGCATCGGTCAATTCTTGGTATGATGGTTCTTCTAATTCGTAGACATTTGCTTCTCTCCCTAGCCTCCAGCTCCAAGGACTGTGAGCATCACTGTTACTCATTAATACGTATTTGTCCAATGCGCTTAGTCTCCAATTCATAGGGGGATCAGAGGATAAACCTGTTTCCACCGAGTAAATATGTTTGAGTTGATCCTCGTAACAGTCTTCTAGCCGGTCAAAGCCATTTTCACCTAATGCGCCAAACCAGCTAGTCCATAAATGTGCAGGAAGTATGAATATTCTCTCATCAATCTCTATAAGGTTCTCAATGAGTTCTGCTGGGGATATACTTAGTTGAGGTCTCCCATCAACTTCTAACTTACCATACTTTGCTAGAAAATCGTTCATTCTGTCAACTACTTTAAAATTTGGAGCAAATAAAACATGATGAATCTTCTTTGAAGCTCCTTTATAATTAAAAACTGTTGACACCTCAGTGGAAAGAATAAAAAAAACTTGACTCTCGCCCTCCAATATATAGAAGCCGGAATCATCAATCTCTTTTAGTTTGCTTTTTAACTCAGTTAACCATTTTGGATGAGATAAGTCTCCTGTGCCTAGAAGATTCAATCCCTTAACCTTGGCATACCGTATCAAATTCTCGATGTCCATTTTATCGCTGGTAGCTCTACTATACTTGCTATGTATATGAAGATCAGAAAAAAAGCGCATTTAGAAATCCTCCATATAACTTTTTATGATTATTTGACTCACCATTTTCCATATAAGATATTTCCTTTGAAAGATTTAAGTAGATGTATTAAATAGACCTTAGGCGTAATTAATACCTTCGGAAATTTTTGCCGTTTTCAGGCGTCTTTTATCACAGTTTTTGCATTTTTCGGTATGATTTCTGAAGAATTTTAGAATTTTTCGCACCATTTCTGAATGAAAAATAATTACGCCTAAGGTCTAATGTGTATTTCAAAAATTTATAAAAAGTATCAAAACGGGTAATAGATTGTTTATATTGATATAATAAAAGAAAACACGTTACTGAATATCTTATTATATACCTGTGGGGAGAGGAAGTGACACCGCACCCCATGGAAGTATAATGCAGTCTGCATTTTCTATCTGTGCCTTTTTTATTGCATGTTCAAGATTTTCAGCGTATTCTAAACCCATTTTTTCTATAACTTCTCTTTCTATCCCATCTGTGACCACTATTATTCTCTGAACGTTTTTAACCACGGAAAATAAATAGAGCACGCAGCTTTCTCCCGGAAGTTGCCCCGTATCGAGCATTTTGAATAATGTTTTTGGTCCAGGATTGTCCATTAACATTTCTTTAAATATTTCACTATGTGATAGACCATCCCAGCAGGGTGCTACGTGTATAATAACACCACGTGGTTTGACGGCTAGTGAAGAAGCAAAAATTGCTTTCAGGGATTTGCCAAAAGTCGCATCCTTGGGATGAGAGCTCGCTATTACCACGTCTGCCTTTTTATTTAAAGAAACACCATAAATAGACTTTGCGTTTTCAACTGCTTTACGGTGGGCTTTAACCACATCTCCAGCGAATATATCTACTATATTTTCGTATATGTCTAGAGTGGCGTTTACTATCATGTCTAAACCTAGTAGCTTGGCAGCATCTTCACTATCCCTGCGTATAAGATTATCTTCTACTTTTCCGAATTCTGCATTGAATATTTTAACCAATGAATGGTTAGCATTTATTGTTTGTCTTCCAGCTACTCCCGGTACAATGATTCCTGCGCCACCCGTGAATCCCATTAATTCATGAGGTGTAACACTGCCTAATCCTATCTTAAGATCTGCTTCTACAACTTTTTTGTTAAGAAATACCTCAATATTTTGAGGAGTTTTACCGATGCAAATTAAGTCTTTATTGGGATCGTGTTGAAAGACTTTCACTCTTTCCATGACGTTACTGCCCAGTTTCTTTTCCAGCTCATTTTCATTTAGGGATTCATGTAGTCCCCGTCCGATGATTACGTTGATTTTTTCATCTGAAATTCCAGCCTGATTCAACTCGTCTAGCAATGGGGGAATTATAAGGTTTGAGGGGGTGGGACGAGCTTTATCATCCGAGATTATTATTGCATTCCTTTTTTCTTGTGCGATATTGTGCAAGCTTTTAGTTCTTATTGGATTTCTCACCGCTCTCAGCACTGACTCGTAAGGATCAATTTCATTGTTAGTTACTTTGGGTGAAAGAAAACCTAATAGGTTCCAGCTGTCGGGTAGACTGAACTCAATTTGTTTTTCACCGTAAGGAATTTTCATGACTCTCAACTTCCAATTTTTTCAGAAATTTACTCGGGATTTAAAAGTACAAATAAAAGATTTTACATAGGAAGTAATTTGTTTAGTAAGCCTTGGCAATATAAACTATTGATTTTGCTTTTTCACCACATATTATGCAGTTGCCTTTTGGTTTTTCTTCATCCCCAAATATTTTGCCTCTTACTTCGTATCCTCCGGTTTCGTCTTTAATTATTTCTGCGCACTTCTGATTGTCACAGAACTCGATTTTTATGAAGCCTCCTTTATTTTTAGCGATTTCTAGAAAATCCTCCTTATTTTTTGCTTCTCGAATATTCTCTTCCAAGTCTTTTTCTCTGCGAGTTCTTAATTCTTTTAAAATATCGTCCTTTAGATGTTCGATAGTTTTGATAAGTTGGTTTTCTTTTACTTGGAAACGCTCCTTTTTGTCTCTTCTAAAAACAGTTACCACACCGTTCTCGATGTCCTTAGGACCAATTTCAAGTCTTACTGGCACACCTAATAGTTCCCAGTGATAAAATTTCGCTCCTGGACGGTCTTCTGAAACATCAAGTTTAACGCGATAACCTTTATCCTTGAGTTTATGGTAAAATTCTTCACACTTCTCCATTATCAGTTCATTTTTTCCCTTTTTTGGTATGGGAACTATTATAATTTGAAGCGGGGCTACATGAAATGGTAAAATCAAACCATAATTGTCTCCATGCATGCTGATAATTGTAGCCGCTATTCTTGAGATTCCTATCCCAAAACATGTCTGTTGACCATACTTTTTAGTTCCATCCACATCTTCAAAAGTTATGTCAAAGGCTCGAGAGAAATTCTCACCTAAAAGATGGGTGGTGGCAATTTGTAGGACCTCCTTATCGGGAAAAAGCACATCAAAAGCGTATGAATGTTCGGCTCCTGCAAACCTGTCCCAAGAAGGCCTTTCCATTAAGAGAAAGGGAATGCCCAGTTGATTATGTAGAACGTCAATTGTGATTTCCATATCCTCTTTTACCTGGTTCACCGCGTCCTCAAATGTTCTATGAACATCATGGGCTTCTATCCAGTAAAATTCGCGTCCTCGAATGAGAGGTTTTGTCGCTTTGGTTTCGTATCGGTAAACGGTGTTACTTTGATAAAGTTTTAAGGGCAGATCTCGATAGCTCCTAACCCAGTAGGCATAGAGCGGATACATTGCGGTCTCAGAAGTTGGCCTTAACAGTAATGGTTTATCAAGTTCACTGTCTCCTGCTCGGGTTATCCAGAAAACTTCTCCGGAGAATCCTTTTATGTGTTCAGCTTCTTTTTGAAAGAATTCTACGGGTATTACTACAGGAAAATTACAAATTGAATGTCCGTGCTCATCCAAAGCGTCTTCAAACAGTTGGTAAGTTTGCTTCATGATGGTGGCAACATTAGGACGATAAACTACAAAGCCCTTCACACCATATCTAAGATCCACTAGCTCTGCCCTTTGGACGATTTCGTTATACCAGTCACTAAAGTTTTGTTCCTTGTCAGGTAGGGGAGTCTCAGCATCTTCAGCCATTCAATCACCAACTAAAACATAAGCAGTTTAACGATTAGTAGATGCAAATTTTAAAAAGGTTACTTAATCGAACAACTATGAATGGATATCCGATTTAATATTTGAGTAGAGTTCGTTTAGTTTACATTTCTATTATTGCAGAGTTAAACTGCTGAAATTTAATATAAACCTTTTTTCCTTAAAGGAATTCAAAAAGATTGCGTAAGGTAACGTTTTACCAAAGTTTTTTTAAGTTTTTTTCCTCTATGTAATCATCCACCCTAGAGGGTTGAGTTATGACTATGGTATCAATAGCAAAAAGTGATACAGCCTCAGAAGCTGTCCGGAAAGCTGTGAAATTGATAGGGGGAATGGAAAAAATCGTTAATAAAGGGGAAAAAGTTTTTATTAAACCGAATCTGGTTGCCCCTCTTACCAAAGAATCCGGCGCAATAACCGACCCGGAGGTGACTAGGTCGGTAATCCAACTTGTAAGGGAGGCAGGGGCAAGCAGTATAATGGTTGGAGATGCTCCATTCTTTTTTTACAAATCAAGAAGGGCTTTTGAGGTTACGGGAACGCAGAAAGTGGTGGAAGAAGAGGGAGTTGAAGCGGTTTATATTGATGAGGATGAATATTTAGAGATTGAGTCCCCTAAAGCAAAATTATTGAACACTATTAGACTGCCCAAATCCCTACTGAATAGCGACAAGTTCATTACTGTACCCAAGTTGAAAACGCATTCCATGTGTAGGGTTAGCTTGGCGATTAAAAACCAGATTGGATTATTGTCTCCTGAGCAGAAACAGATTTATCACAGGACAGATATTCACCAAAAGGTTGTGGACGTAACACTTGCCGCTAAACCAGACTTGGCTATAATTGATGGACTAAACGCACTAGAGGGACAGGGGCCCACCTACGGTGATCCAGTGGACACTGGAATAATTATCTCTGGAATGGATGTAGTGTCCGTTGATTCTGTAGGATCTATTATTATGGGTTTTGAGCCTCAGGAAATTCCTCACATAAGACTCGCTGCACTACAAGGACTAGGGGAAATGGATTTAAGTAAAATAGAAGTGAAAGGAGAGAGTATTGATAAGGTCCAGAAGCAGTTTAAAAGACCCTTAACAGACGTAATGGGTGTTTTTCCAAATGTAGAGGCATACGTTGGTTGCGCATGTAATGAAGGTTGTTTAGCTTGGACAAGAGTGGAATTGGACAGGCTAAGAAAACATGGACTAGTAGAAAAAGTGGGTAAGGTTAATCTAGTAATAGGACATGATGTCAAAGTTCCGGAAAGACTGGAGGGTAGAGTTTATATCATAGGAGACTGCGCAGAAGACCACAAGGAGAAGGGAATTTTTGTGAAAGGCTGCCCTGCTTTCCAAATTTTGGGTAAAATACAGCCCGGGGAATAGATCCCCTTGTATAAAGTTAATTAAAATCAAAACATTTTAAAAATAAAATAAATGTGGAAATAGGTTCCTAGGAAAGAGGTTAGACTAGATAACTTAATGCTTCTTTGCCTTTCTGTCCAACTCTTACCCCTAATTTTTCGGCTTCCGTAGTCAATTTTTTTATTTCAGCGTTTAGTACGTCTTCAAAGGTTCTAACACCGGTCACCACCGCGGCAGCTATCCCAAGCTTCTCTGAGGCTTCAATATTTAAGAAGCCACAAGCTAAGATACCCCTTTCACCTATGATAAGTAATAAGGGCGCTGGTTTGAGATCCACCTTTAATCCGAGGCAAATATTATCTCCTACTCTTATTTGTTCGATGTTTATCATTTAGTACACCTATCTTCTTTATCCAAAAAAGTTGCTTAAGTTTTTTGGTTCGTAATTTGGGTTTTATATTTATATTACAAATGGATTATTCGACAGCCATTTCTCGTGATATAAACCGGGACATCCCTTTACCTGCAACAGATTTTGTGGCAACATTAGTCGCAATATTTCCGGAATTTTTTACGTCCTTTGTACGAATGTATTCAAGAAGAAATACTCCAAAAAATATGTCTCCCGCACCAGTAGTTTCTACAACCTTTTCTGGACGAGACTTCGGGGTAATAATCAGGTTTTCCTTACCCCTTATATAAACGCCTTCCTCACCCATGGTTATTATAACTATTTCTGGGCCAAAACTTAAAATCTCCTGCGCTGCGTCATAAATGTTATTGCAATTCATAGAGGTCAAGGCTTCACGTTTTGAACTCTTAACAATATCCACTAGTGGAAGTATTTGTTCACCTTCATTCCAAAAATCGTAATACACGTTCCCATTTTCACCAAATTTTCGAACAAAACCTTGTAGGTCAATAGCTAATACTGAATCTGTTTTTCTTGAGATTTTTTTCATGAAATCAGGTGAAATTTCTCTTGCTATGGGGCTGACAAGTATGGATTGAGCATCTAAAAAATTGTCCGGAATTTCTTCAAATAGAATTGGCGCGCATCTCTCAATCAGTCTTAATCGTCTGCTGTTAGGTAGATGCTCAATTTCAAAGCTTGTTGTAAAACCATCTGTTTTCAAAATAAATGTTTGAATCCCCATTTCGTTAAAGACAAATAAAGAGTTTTCATCAAGGTCTCTACCAATTTTAGACACTACACCTACATTCCCCCCCATTTTTCTAGCAGCTATTGAGGCATAAAATGAGGCGCCTCCTGTCAAAAATGTTGGAGAGCCTTCTCTTATTATGATATCTTTTGCTATATGCCCAATAACCACTAAATCAAACAAAAACTCCTCCCCGTAATGGGTCAACTAGTTTTACTTAAGAGCAACATTTTCTGGGTTATCTAGCTTTTCTATCTTCCTTTGATCTCACCCGAACCACGTTTCTGTGAACAGCGCAGTTTATGCAGTATAATCTGGTTTCTTTGGTTCTCGGAAGGTATGCTCCCTGCTGTCTTAGTTCTCGACCTATCATTGGGTCCACCAATGTTTTGTACTTTGTTACTTTCTTAGCTTTGTCTCTGGGTACTAATTTACCACATCCGCTACACTGTACATGCCCTTTCTTTCCTGAACTTCCTTTGGCTCTGCCACGGCTTTTACGTTTTTTTGGCAAAATACCACTTCTAATTCATTCATTATTTATTTGGAATTTGACCAATTCTAGAGAATCTCAAGGAACTATTTATTTTTATCCTTTACAGTTTTAAATATGTCAATAGGTTAAATGGATTCGAGAAAAAAGCTTTTTAGTTGTAAATCATTTTGCAAATATAATTTTATGATAGGTAGGGGACCAGTATTTCTTAGGTTTATTTGGTTTTGTTTATAAAGGAGAGAACATTTT
>NZ_JBRAKS010000124.1:0-10732 GCF_052745115.1 Candidatus Jordarchaeum sp. | reverse complement strand
TCTGGATGAAGGGGAGCAGTAGAGTGAGTCCCGCGTCCAGGGTGCTAACCGTCCCGTTCCACGTGGCTTCCACCGGGATTTCCACCACTACGCCCTGATTGCTCTTTTTTTTGGAAGCTGAAGCTCCAGTCTTCTCAAAGTTCTGGTCACCGTGCTGTCGGAAACATTGAAACCGGTCTTCTCAAGCAATCTTCTCATCCTGGTTCTGCCGTAGTTAGGGTGTTCCTGCTTAATGCTTTTTACCGCGTCCAGAAGGTCTGCGGTAATCTTGCCCTCGGGTCCTCTTCGCCCTATTTTAACCACCTCACAAGTATTTACCGAGAGCAAAGCTTAAAAAATTGACGCGAAAAATAACAGTTTAATCTTAATAATAATAAGTATTTACATAGAATAAACATACTATTATGCAATTGGGGGTGTACCTACGGCAAATACTAGTTCTGTACTACCTCTTGAAATAGTTTCAATGCTTGATCATGGTAGCTTTTCATTACACATTAAAGGTGAAGCTGGTACAGGTAAGACCACGCTAGCCCTAGAACTCGTAAACTTGCTTTCACACAAAGGAGAAACTTACTACTTATCCACCAGAGTTTCACCCTCAAGACTCTATGAACAATTTCCCTGGGTTAAGGAAACCATGCCTCCCGCAAAAATCTTAGATGCAAAGCGTGAAACAACACGCCCCCAGAAATTAACCCCTTACTCATTCGAATACACGGAGCAGCCTGATTTCTTGCAAGCGCTCTACTCCAAAATAAAGGAGGCAAAAGTATTCCCGGTAACCATTATTTTAGATAGCTTAACCGCTCTAAAAGCCAATCTTAATTTGGCGGAGGACCGATTGAACGTCGAAACTGTTCTCCTGGAAATTTGTGAAAAAACTAATTCGAACCTGATCCTTGTGGCGGAAACAGGAGAACCAAGTAGATTAGATTACTTGGTTGGTGGAGTTATTAGACTGGAAAGAAAAATAATCGACCAGAGGATATTGAGAGAACTAATCATTGAGAAGATTCGAGGAGTGAAAATCAATAATCCCTGCTACCTGTTTACACTCAGTGGAGGAAGATTCACCTGTCTTGAAGGAAAAACCGAAACGAATATGGTGTTCACCCAAATCCCCCAGCCAGTAACATTGACAGGTAACAAAATCCCCACCTCCATTGAATTGATGGATAGACTACTTGGGGGAGGATTTGAGAAAGGCAGTTTAAATATCTTGGAAATTAACCGAAACGTAGGTATAAAGTATCTATAAGCTATCATCCCCCTTTATGCTAACTTCCTACTTCTGAATTATCCCCTCTTCGTGATTCCTAGCCAATCTTTTACCTTCAAATACGTTGCATCTATTGTCCCGCCATTTTTAGAAAATAAAATCACTCTAGAGAAGGCTCAGAATCTTTTACATATTCACTTTCCAAAACAGAGATATGAAAAAGGAATACTTCCAATCAATATTGATAATCTCCAAGGAGTAAGTTCGGTGGAAGATTTCGCGAAACTCAAAGAGGCTATCATAAAAAAGATAATTGATGGCGGTCATGACTCCTTTCTTTGCACATTAAATAGTGACACTATAAAATCTATTTACGGTGCTAAAAGGTTGGAAAATACTATAGCAGAATGGTCGGCCGAATTAATAAAAATAAACGGCGTGGTTATACTAATTTATTTTTCAGAGAAGGATTTTGCTCCTCCCATACACTTAGCATCCACTTATTTCAAACTGGAAAAAATAGGGGAAAGTATGATATTATTCGGAGAGAATCCAAAAACAAAAATATACGCGGTAAAGCCGGATTCCTCAAGAGGATACTTAGTCACCCATCTCATCCCCATCGAATAAAAACAAGAGAATCTCTTTCATTCAGCCATTGTCAAGAAGGAAATTCTCAACCCATTGGAGCCACAGTAACCGTCATCTGGAATTAAACTAAAAAGTATAAACTGTACTAACTCTAACCCCTACCAAGCTTCTTCTCCCAAATCTTGCTATTCTAAATAATATTTTCGCAGATCTTTAGGGCGGCTGATAAAACGCGTGATACACTTTATAGTAATACTCACTTTTCTAGGGACTCTTAATGTGCAAGGACCTTTTCGATGTAATTGAAAGAGAAATATGATTACGACATAATCTTGGTAACAACTTCAAATGGAACTCAGATAACTCATCTTGTGAAAAAGCTAGGATAAACGAGTGTCAGAAGGATAGAAACGAATTGAACGGCGCAAAACCCAGCAGCCATAATTTTCCAGAGAATAATTCTGGAAACACTGAGTCACTGTTCAGAAAAATAAAAAAACACACCAATTGATTTGATAAGATGTCCACCACAAACCCCAAAGCAAATTCTAATGCATCACGTTACATTGGATTTGTTCCATAAATCCATTAGAATAAATGAGTAGACATTAATCTATCAATCTACTCTACTACAACCTTTCATATCAAGAAAAATCAAAATTGGAGGTGCATCTTGAGGAGAAAGGCACAAGGTGTATATAGGAATTAAACAATGCGGAAAGGATACGTGCAGAACAATCTAAACAAGCTTTGAAGAATTCACTGTTAAAGAGTATAAGGCAAAATCCTCTTTATAAATAACAGAAACCAACAAGCTACACCCAAATCTTTCGAATAAAAATGCGACATTAGGCTCCAAACCCAATAAATTGTCTGCGACTCTATTTAAATACTATATGTGTATTATTTTATGAAAACCGATCTGGCAGAATATTCCTCCTTTTTCGGAAAAAGGCTTTATTTTGGAGCTTTTCTCCCCAGCCACAGGTGTACGTCAAAAAATCAAAATAGTCTTTTTTTGGCTTTTGGAAACTTATTATCCCTTCTTTAATCATGACAGCTAAATACATTCAATGCTGTTAATTTATAGATAGAAACTTCCTGCAAAAAGTATATAATAATCAAAAATTAACCTTATTATTGAAAATAATTAAACAAAAATGCTTCGACACCTACAAGACCATAACAATGCTTAAAAAATTTAAGCTAACCAACTCATTTAATTAAAAATCATTATTAATATATTGGGGAAACAATTGGAACGCGAGCAGTATCCTAAATAGGATAAGCACCTCCCAGAGTTTAATCCTGGATTTAACTGAAGAATCTTTTACAATTTATTGCTAACAACTGTGAGGCTTTAGCATGAGTATTAAAGTTGCAACGGGTATTAGGGAACTAGATGCAATGCTGGATGGTGGAATATTAGAAGGGGAGGTGACCCTATTTTTATACGATACCGGATCAGGACACAATTATATACTTTCAGAAATAATTAAAAATCACTGTAGAATGGGGGGAAACGTTCTTCTCGTGTTAACTTCAACTTCATCTTCACAATTTGTCACTTTGACTAAAAACGTTATTAACCAGAAAAATTGCGTTATTATAGACTGTATATCTCCCAGAAACGTTTACAACACCGAGTATTATATCGAAAATCCTTCAAGAGCCTTCGACATTTTTCTAAGCATGAAAAAAGCGAGGGAAGACTTAAATTCAAGAATAGGCGAAAAAAGAATCCCAACTTTGGTTTGCTTCTACTCTCTCAGCTCTCTGTTTATAAATTTTGAACCCAACGAGGTGGTGCAGTTCTTCAACAAGAACGTTAAAGAATCAATGAGGCTTGGAACAGTGGAATACTATACTCTCATATATGGCATTACCGAACCCAGTACAGAGAAAAGAATACAGGTGCTGGCAAATACTGTAATCCTTTCAAGAACTGAATTTAGAGACCATAGACGGCAAAACTACCTACAGATACTAAAACACGTTTCAGGAGTGCCCTACCCGGAGGAAAAACAGTACTCCATTACGAAACGTGATGGGGATGTTCCAGAAATAGTCTTCTCAACACCAATGCTCGGCCGTCTAAAGTTTAGTTAAAAATCAAAATAAAAATTACATAGGGAATCAAGAATCTGACATACTCCCCGTGCTGAAGCATCGGGGTTTCTACGGTACACATAGTAGCGTGGGGCGTGTCACCGCCCGGTTAATGACACCCGCAGGAATTGGTTCTCCCTGAGCGAGTCCTATATTCACACAGCCTACAGCGTCTCTGTGAGCCTCTAATCCGCAGTTGAGACACCTGAACAGTCTACCCTTTCTTACCATGTGTTTGGAGCCGCATCTTGGACACTGGGAAGATGCGCCCCGCTCCTCAACCGTTGTTACTCTGATTCCGTATTCCTCTGCCTTTTCTTTGATTCTTCTTAACACGTACCCGTGGGACCAGAAGTTGTGTATCAGGGAGTTTGACTTTTTGGAGAAGTTTGCTTGTTTCCTTACCTCTCTCAAATCGCCGCAAACAATCTCCGAGACGCCTTCCCGCCAACATCTGCTTACAAAGTCTGAAACCAGACTGTTCACGTGGTCTCTGAACCTTCTCCTCCTCTTTCTGTACAGCGTTTTCAACCGTTTCGACGTGCGTCCTCCCTTCACGTCCTCTAACACGGATTGGTGCCTCGCTATCCTATGGTTCTAGTACCACCAGTCCGAGAGCATCAAATTAGCCCGGTAGCCGAACACACTCCCATCCACACTCGTCATTACGGGGACCTTTACTCCCAGATCCACGTACGCCTTCTTTTCTCCAATTGGCTGGTGCGGAGGCTGAGCCTCCACCGGCATGTAGGCGTACCACCGCTCTGAGAGCTCATCAATATTAGGGAGATCTTACCACAGTTTTTGATATCTCTTTTGCTTTAAAAAGAGAAGTACACCATTTGAAAGTTAAGTAACTTGTACCATTGTAAAAAATTAATCTGGTGTCTTCTCTCATACTTTTTTGTTAAAGGTTTTAAACTTCTTGAGTTCTAGCATCCCATAAAAAAGCCTTATCTTCTAACCATTCCTCAAGAAATTCGTAAAAAATGCAAACACCTGTTATATATATGCTTGTGAATCAATTCCTACATCCCATGGACTTGCTAGTTTTCTCAGACGCATTTCTCCATATCAAAATCTTTATCAAATGATTGAAATGATTCAACCCATTTTATATTAAAACCAATTTTCTACTAAATCCAATTTGCGCAAATCGTTTGTATTTATTTAGCAACTAATTTGTTAAAATATTTTCAAAATAGCTAATTGTTAAATTTATTCTTTTAGTGTTTTCCTAGCTGGTGGATTGATATCTTCTTTTCGAGCAGATTAATTTATTGCCTAGTAGGGGGGTATTGTTCTAAGAAGTATTCTGCTGCATTTGTTAAGGAAAGCAGGTCACAATAATTCTTCTGATCAAGCACTACAGTTAAACATTTTTCATCTTTGATGAAGTTTGCTATATATGCGTTTCTACTCTTAAGAATTATAGTCTCAATATTTTTGTAGGGAAGCTTAATATTGTTTGTGGATTTAAAGAAGTCGCAGATAGCTCTTCCGTACTTCTTAAGGCTATTGTTATCAGTAGTAGTAAAAAGTACCTTATACTCATCAAGGTCAAACAATATTACTTCTTTGGCTTGGTGCTGCGACAGGAAATCGTTAAAAGACCAGTTTAACCTTTTATTGTCGAAGTACTTTTGCAGTTCCTTTTCGAATTCTTCGAATGTTTTTAGGTTTCCAGTCCAGTTGGGCAGATAGTCACCATACTTCTCAAGGAAAGCATAGGCTATTTCTGTCAGAATTCTAAAAACTATGTGCTCCGAGAGAATTTCGTCTGTGTGGGCTACGAACAGTATTCCACCTTTCTGAATGTAGTAGAACTTCTGTCCTTTAAAGGACATTGATTCAATTTCTGATTCCAGTATTTCTTTTCCCATATTTGCTATAGTACTAAGCAACCCGGATATTAAGTAATTATCATAATTTTTATAACCCGCTGCCACCAAGCAGAGTCCGTCAGAGTTAATAATGAGAATCTTTTTAAAAGATGATTTATAATTTTCTGAGTAGCCAACTCTATCCCGATAATCTAGACATTTCACCGTTTTAAATGTTGGTTTCCTAGGCATAAAACCACCGATAAACAAGTATTACACTTCAAAAATCAATAATTAAATACAAGATATATCTGGAAAAAGAACCTCCTTTAAAATTAATAAAAAATTAAAGACTAACTTCCACGTAAATAGTAGAAATTCTCCCTCACAAACTACGCAGTTGGGAATAATTTAAAGAGAATAACTTGAAAAGTTGATTTAAAACAACTCTTTAAAAGCTTTTCTATAATTTTATATGTTACATAATATTTTAATTTTAAATGTTCCTATTTAAAAATTAAAAATTATTTATAAAAGAAATTAATATTAAAAATAATCCGTTAAAGATTATAAGTATAGTAAACTGTTTTTTATTACGACTCGAAATGATTCATTGATAAAATTTTATTCTAAAATTTATCACTCTTAAAAGACGAAGTTAAAATCAAGTAAACCACCATTATGTTTCTTTGGAGTAAAATAAAATAACTGGCAATAAACGGTATCGTGGTGGAAAAATTGCGTGAACCTTTATCATTAAATCAACTTCATCATGCTAACCAAAAAAGTAAATCATTAAGCATCTCTAAGTCAGCAATTAGTTATTACCGGAAAGAATGATGTGGTCTACTTAAACTATGGGTATTAGTTCTACTCTGAAACCATTCTTGCTCCTTTCCACCGTCGGATACATGGCTGGGAAATAGGGAAAGACACCGTGTATTAAAACTGGTCCCTCAACGTTTACAACACTGAAGTGATTATCCGAAATATGGTTAATATAGTCGATCAGTTTTTTCTGACCGTACTTAGCTAAACATAAGACGGTGTCTCCACGCTGTTTCATTTCAATGAGGCCTCGAGAAATCATAGCAATAAAGTCCCCTTTTTCTTTACTTTTATACCCATATATTGACTCTAGAGTGTCAGCGGAAATCACAACTAAAATCGATTTCTGACCCTTCCTCAACGCGTTCGCCTTATTGTACATTATCTGTAAGTCCTTAGATAAATCGCCCCCCCCGAGAGTCGTTATCCATGGCTCCTCTTTTTCAGCACCTGACTCTTCTGCCATCTGAAAATCTATCACATTTATATGGTTTCTGAACTTCTCCTCACCAATCACCGGTTCTATCATTTCTCTCATCACTTGTGCAGAAATTCCAGAGGGGGGAATTAGTAAAACATTTACCCCATTTAAAGCATGGTTATAGATGGTTGGAAGGTAAAAATAGTCGTAGGCTTCCCCGACCCTCCTGTGAACCTCTATCAAATTAATGGATCCATAAGAGTATCCTCCAGCAGTAATTATGTCTAGGTTGTATAATCCGGATGATGTTTTCCCTTCCACGTTTTTAATTTGTTCAAATCTTTTTTCTTTTTCCATTTTAATTAAATTGCCTAGTGTGAAATACTGGGGAGGCAGAACCTGATACCGCCCACCCTGTAGGGTGAACAGGTATTTTGGGTTCTTAATATTTTCACCTCTGAGCTTCTGAATCTCGGATACTCTAATGAACATACCATCGCCTCTCTTAACCTGTTTCACTATCCCATCCACTAGGTAGTCTAGGGGTGTTATGCAATCGTTTTCAGAAACTATAATAAGGTTGGTTTCGGTCATTCGTGAAATATCGATTATAGAACTCTCAAGTGCGTAGTCTTCTCTCGAGATCTGTAGATTTTCTTTTATAGCTTCAAAACTATCAACTATTATTGCAGTAGTCTTCGGAATCTGGCTGCATATTTCGTAGATAGCTTGAATGAAGGCAGGTTTTTCCACATATCTGAAGGCTAATGCTATGTCTCTTGGTGGCTGGTGCTTTGAGTTGGTGGCATCTAACACGTTTTTAGATGGTATTAATTCCCTCACCCATGAATAAGTTGCGTATAACTCTTCTGGTGTTACTCTTGATGAAAGGTAGAGGGCTGGACCCCTCTGGTTTAGAAATTTGCATATAATGAGAGCAAATAGAGTTTTTCCGGTGCCCGGAGCCCCCTTCACTAAGAGTTTGTAACTTTTCTGATGGTTAAACGCCTCCATAACTTCCAAAGGAATGTTTTCAATAATCAATTTGTTAGGTATCCCCATGCGTTTTTCACAAAATTTTTTACTATAAATTTAGAGAATTTAAGTTATTAACGTTTTTGATTTAAACATTAAAATAATTTAGATTAGTGGCTTAAAAACATTTTAAGTCGTACGTATTTAGCTGTTGTAATAAATAATGGATAAAGTGGCTCCAAACCCCGAAAGAAGGTCTATTTAGGCTTTTTCGGCAGGCATTAGCCGACGGGGAAAATAACCCGAAACAAGTCCCCTTCTCGGAAAAGGGGGCGTATAACGCCAGATCGGTCTTCATGAGCTAAATACGTACTTTAAGTCAAGTTTTGTTGTATAGGATGAACGCTATGTAATGCGTGACATTTACCCATTTAATAAAAAATTTTTATTATTTTTCATTGTTTTAAACTTACTAAACGTTTATGGTATTTTCGTCGGAGAACTCCACTTAATTCGTATTTTTTGAATATTCATTCGTTAACTATGAACTACCAGAATACTCCTTACCTAAATCCACTGAATACTCTTACCTAATTCAGGAAGAAATCTTTTAGAAGTTATTTTGTTGATATCTGCTATACAGACTCCAACACCTTGTCTAACTGTAAGGATGGGCAAAGATAAGTTTATATTTAAAGAGGGGGCAAAATCCCAAAATAGCGGAAGCCTTCCGCTGGCGCTCACAATACCATAAGAGAAGAGGTAAAAGAAAAACTTTTCACATTTTGTTTAAAAAGCGAAGCTTATGTGGGTTTGGTAAGTTTTTAGGTATTATTAAAAAGGTTTTTAGAGATTGGTTTCGAATAGTTGGAATAGATTCAAATAGCTAGAAGAGTTTTTATTTATTCGATTATTACAAGGGACAATATGTTGGCATGGTTTAATTTTGCAGTAACTAGGGCGTGCACTTTTGTTCGGGGAGATACGCCATATATTATTGGGGTTCCTATATTGTCCATTATAAAGTGGGTGGAAGCAATGTTAATCAGGGTTTTCATGGATTTGACACCCTGCTTGGCTAAAGCAATACCTATACCGTTAATGGCGCCTAATTCGGAAACTATTCTCCCTAAAATCTTTACAAAGCTTTCTGCGCCATAGAACAGTTCCATAGTTTCCACTCCTAGAAACCAAAAGAATGTTTCGGCACATAGTTTATTGATAGTTCTGGTAATGGTTTCTCTAAAAATCTCATAAAATTTTTTTATATCTTCTGATCCAACAATAATTTCGTTCCATTTAGGATTTTCTGAGAGTTCTCCGAACTGGAAGTAATAAGTTTTTTCTCTAAATTCTGGCTTATGCTTACCATTATTTTCTAGTCTTATTGGTAATAAAGCATAATTTTCTGTTAATCTGAATGAAGAGATGGGAGTTGAAACAATAAATGCGGGAAAGTTATGCTGACTGAAACTTTCTAAGATTGAGCTAATAATGTAGAGGTATTCGGTTCCTGTTCTCCTCATGATTTCAATTACGTTGAATGCCCCCTTCCTTAGCCCTCCGCCGAGAATATGGTCAAATGCTCTTATGCCAGTTGAAATTAGCTCCTTACCTTTTAATGAGTCTTCTTGTTGAACCTGGATGGTGATTCCTGGGAAATATTTTGGCTCGAAGTAGTTGAATCTGCCTTCCTTGAGTGTAAATAAGTAGTATGGCTGTCCTATTAACCCTCCACGTATCTTTTCTAGATATATTTTCCTTATTAGTCTACCCTCTACTATCTCCCTTTCTAGTCTTATCACCCCGTCGGTTAGATAGTCTAATTTACTACTCCCTTGGGTTTCCGTTATGAATAGCATATTTGAAGCGGTTTTCTCTCCTAGTTCTAGGAGAATGCTTTCCAGAATGTTGTTTTCCCCAGGTATATTTAGATTAGATTTTAGGGCATCCCAGCTATCAATGATCACCGTTACCGGACGCTTCACCGCGCCGTGTATCCTCGCGTTAAGTGACCTAAGAAATTCCGGCTGATCAGTATACTCGAAAAGCACACTTCGTGGAACCTCCGAACTTATGTAGGTTTTTTTGGCGTCTAGAATATTTTGCTCATTCAAGAACTCCTTTATCCATGGAAACTGGATTATTAGCTGCACGGGGGATACCCGAGCTGAAAGAAAAATTGCTGTTCCCACCTGGGACATCTTTCTAGCAATTTCAAGCGCTAGGGTAGTTTTACCTGTTCCAGCTAAGCCTTTGACGTGAAGAGAATATCCTCCCCTTTTTAAATTATTAATCAACTCTGCAGGAACACTTTCTTCAATGCTTAACAAGACTCTTCCACCAATACAATCGATTTAGAATCAAATTTAGGAATTTTTAAAGTTAATTTGAAATTTAAATATTACCACTGTTCAGGGATAGTGTCAACTTAAGGTTTATTTGGAGGGGATCCTCCTATCTCAGTTTTGTGTTGCAGATAGTTTTTGTGAGATGGAGGATTCCTTCGGAGATTATTCTGTTTTCCCTGAATTTATACTTTGGGTTCAAGTTGAGCCTTCAGGATGTGCGGGATCACCTGTTTGAGGAATGGGGCTTCTGGAGGAGCCATGAGGCGGTGCACCAGTGGATTCAGTGGACTAACCGCGAAACCCGGCGCTACTTCGAGCAGCCCCTAAAAAGGGTTTCCAACAGTAGAAAGATTTAACGATAAATAATACCATTCTTGGACTTTAATCGTGAACCTAAACATCCGCAGAGATG
>NZ_JBRAKS010000123.1:0-10734 GCF_052745115.1 Candidatus Jordarchaeum sp. | reverse complement strand
CATCTCTGCGGATGTTTGGGTTCATGATTAAAGTCCAAGAATGGTATTATTTATCATTAAATCTTTCTACTGTTGTGAATCCCACTGATGTCCACAAGGAGGTTCTGCCTAGTTTTATATAAGTCTGTTAAACCGAAAATAATTATCAATCCATCTCAGAAGATTATGGAAACTATGTTTAATAGTCTGCAGAATTCCAGAATTTCCCTTGATACATCTCCTATGACCAGTTGAATGTGTTGACTGGAGTAAAACTCAAGAATTTCATTGGGATCCACCTCCACAGCTATGCTCATTGTGGGCCACTTCAAAGCTCCTTCGAAAGCTTCGCTCCGCACTATCCGCCCTCTAATGATGAACATTTGGTACTCCCCGTAAGCACGGCTGAGTCTGGCCCAGGTTACCGGCACTCCCTCCTCAGCGACATAGTACACTGCTGCTCCTCCCGCCTTTCCCTGAACCTGAGGCACGAGCTGAATTCCCCGGAGATTCTCCTCGGGTTCCGATGAGCGTTTCACGAACCAGGTGCCGGCCCCACCACAGTTCGCAACTGTAAACAGTTTCTCATCCTGGTTCCAGAATAATATGTCTCCGAAGTACACTGGTTTTCCCAGGTTTAAGAGTTTTAGAATCTGCATAGTGAGTGCGCCATTTATGTCCGCCTCACAAGCGCAGGCAGTGGTATCCTTCAATCCCTCAGCATCATAGGGGTCGTTGAGAAAAGTGGGAGTCAAACACTGATTCACGAACCGGTCGCTGAGCTCGGGTTGACACTTCAACCCCACAAAGTCAAAACCCATGCTGGCCACCAACTTTTTTGCAGCAACGTAGCTTCTCACCTGCTTCTCCAATTTTTCCTCAGTGACTATCACTCCATCCTTAACCACTTTACAGTTCTCATGCAGCCACTTCATGTACTGTTGCACCACTTCCCTGGGAACATTTTCAGCTTCCCTAATCAATTCCAGTTGGTCAACGTGTTCCAGATCCACGCCGAAGATTCTCTGAACCTGACTGGGATCCGTGGTTGCGGTGTACATGCCCATGGAGCGGCCACCGATCACTCCCATGGTTGAGCCTCGTAGCCGGTTAACCGCAGTGGCTGCCTTTACAAAGGCCAGGACTTCGCTTACCGCCTCTGGATTGTTTATAGCCCCGCTTATAAAAATGGTTTTGGCTTTGATTCCCACATCGTCAAATGCGCCCTTCAGGGCTAGGGGTCCGCTGAGAGCCATGGGAGCAACCATCAGAACCGGAACCGAGTGAGTCTCAGCGCTCTTAGCCACCACCACGCCGATTGAGGGATAGGTCCATCCCGGAACACATAGTATGAGAGACTCAATTCCCAGCTTGATCAGTCCGGAGACGATGTCTAAGGCGTTCTCCTTGGAATCTGCTTTTACCCCGTCGATTACTTCTGCACCCCCGTCCTGTAGCAGTTTTATAAGCTCGGTGTGAAGTAACCGCTCCAGCTCCCTCATGTCCACTCCATCCTTAAGCATCCGCTCGTAAAACTCCTCACGGGGATCAGTAACAGTCAATACACCAACCCTAGGTTTATCCATGAAAAAATCCTCCACCAACAAACAATGAAAAACATCTATTCAACACACTAATAAACTTCACGCCTCAAATAGGAATTTGGGGAAGAAAGGTATAAGTATTTGAATAAGGTATATGCAATAAATTTCCCTGTGATTTAACTGTTGGGGATTTTAAAGATGGCTGGGAAGATTTTCGATGTTATAGGCATCGGGCTGAGCTGCGTGGACCTGGTGATGAAGGTTCCTAAATTTCCTGAGGTGGACGAGGTGGTAGTGACCCTAGAATATGGGAAGCACTTCGGAGGGGTAGCCGCTAACGCCATAGTGGCACTAGCCCGTCTGGGAGCAAAAGTGGGATTCATAGGAAAAATCGGCGCAGACAGCTTCGGCGACGACATACTAAATGAATTTAAAAAGGTGGGAGTCGACACCCGGGGAGTAATAAGGGATAAAGACTTTGGCTCGCCTCTAAGCTTCATCCAAGTGGACAATCAGGGAGATCGTAAGATTTCCCACTATCCGGGACCCGCACCTTTTATGTCACCCCAAGATGTGGAGCCTCTCAGAGATTACATTGCTTCGGCGAAAATAATTCACCTTGACGGGATAAATCCGCACTCCGCGATCCGCTCAGCGGAGATCGCAAAGGAGGAGGGAACCCTGGTTTCCTTCGATTTGAGCACCTCTCTGGAAGCAGTGGAGATTTTCGGACTCACACGAGAGGATGTGATAAACTTCGTTAAACCCATGGATGTTTTCATCCCCTGCAAGCTTGCGGCCAAGGGATTAACGGGTGAGGACAACTTTGAGGAAGCCGCAAAAAAGCTCTTGGAAATAGGTCCCAGCACCGTAGCCATCACTCTGGGAGGTGGGGGATGTGTAGCGGCAAATAGAAAAGAGGTGGTGAAAAAACCGGCATACATGGTGGAGGTTAAAGACACCACCGGGGCGGGAGACGCTTTCCATGGGGGCTTCCTCTATGGCCTACTCCACGATTGGAGCCTGGACAAAACTGCGCAATTCGCAAACGCCGTTGCAGCTATAAAGTGCCAATACTTCGGAGCCCGAAGTGGCCTACCCACAGAGAGAGAAGTGGAAAAATTCCTGAAAACCGCAGAACCCTTATAGTAGACTTTCACAATTTTTAAGGTACCATAACACGTTTATCTTCATAATATGATGTGTTATTTTGTAGGTTAAGAATTTAAGTTGTATTGAAGTTCTTTAATTGGTGGTTTTTTGGTAGCGAATTTTGAGAGAGCTAGGGTGTGGATTCTTATGGCCATTAGCGATTTAGAGAGGGTGACTAGAAACTTTGAGTCAGAGGATTTTGCTGCAACCGTTTTTAGAGCTCAGACCGCTGCTGAGCGTTTATCTAAAGGTCTCATTTTTCTACTAGGTATCCAATTCAAAAAAGCCCTCAAACCCACCAATTATTAAAAATTTTTTAGACGAGAAAGCACTTAAAGAATCTCAGAAAAAGCTACTCTCCCAAATTATTTCAAAAGCAAAGATTCTTGAGGAACAGGGAACGATGCCCAGATACGGGACTGAAACCCCTACCACGATTCTGCGTCCCGAAGAAGTATATGACAAAAACAAAACTCTGGAACTGATCCGTGTGACCAGCGACCTTACCAACATTTATGTTAATCTATTGGAGAATCAGAAACTTTTTCCAGACATGCAATCCGATTTAAGGAGGGTCAACGTTGAGTTATCCAAACTACTCCAGAATTAAGCACCCAAAGTATAAAAAATGGTAGAAGATTACGTTTCAAACCTCTTAGAAAAATTAGGTGAAAAAGTTGTCGCCATACTAGTTTTCGGCTCCGTTGCTGCTGGAAAAGCTCGATTCGACGAAGCGTATCAAATCGACATAGACCTCCTAGCAGTAATCAAAGACCTACCCTCCGACTATTTCGAAAGAATAATGTACAAAACAAAAATACAAGGCATGACTGGCATAGGAGTGGAATCAATATGGTACACGCCTGAAGAGATGACAAAAGTTGCTGACAGAAAACCTCCATACCTCCTAGACTCCTAATACACCGAATCATAATCTACGACACCCAACAATTCATGGAAAACACAGCAGCCAAGCTCAGAGAGGAACTTAAAAGAAAGGGAGTTATTGAAACAGAAACGGCGTGGAAATGGCCAACCGAAAAAACCATAGAAGAAATAGAATTCTGAAAAGAAAAAACAAAAATAGAAGAAAAGAAGAGTAGTGAAAATCGGTTCAAATCGGGGGCTTTTTATCCCTCCATGGAAACGCTTTTTCAAACGCCCTAGAAGCCTGGAGTATACCAAGTTCGTCGAAGCGGTTGCCCACTATTTGAAGACCCACTGGAAGATTCTCCTTAGTAAAACCGCAGGGAATAGAAGCAGCGGGCTGACCCGTCATATTGAAGGGAATGGTGAAAGGCACCCAGCCCGTAGGCCCCACAGCCTGACCCGCAATCTCATTAGGACCCATTCCTATATCTATAGGGAACGCAGCTATTGGCAACATGGGAGTCAATAGAAAGTCGTACTTTTCAAAAACCTTCATAACCCGGTCCCAGTGCTCCTTCCGCTTGTACTGAACCTTCACATAGTCTGTGCCCTTCAGGTGATCCGCCAGCCACATAAAGTCGAAATATGGAGGATAACCAACCTCCTTCCACTCATCCATACGATCCCCAACCGCAGCCACTGTCTCGCAAACTATTTGGTTAACCCAGTCTGGTCCCATGTCCAGAAATTCCAGCTTCACCTCCTCCACTTCGAAGCCTAGATCCGCAAAGCCGAAAGCCGCCTTTCGAACTATCTCTGCAATCTCTGGCTCCACCACCGCGTAGCCCAGATCCGGACTGTAGGCAAACTTCTTACCCTTAACATCCTTCTCCAAATTCTCAAAGTAGCTCACACCCGGCGCAGGCAACGACAAATAATCCCGGTCATCAGGACCAGCCATCACATCCATCAACATCGCAGCATCCGCAACAGTCCTAGTAATGGGTCCCTCAGATGAGAGAGTTTCCCAGCCGGGAAGCGCAGGCCACCTTGGAATACGCCCCAGATGCGGCTTCAAACCGTAGAGACCACAGAAACAGCTGGGAATCCTAATGGAACCCCCACCGTCGTTACCCACCGCGATGGGAGCCATGCCGCTAGCCACCGCAGCCGCAGAACCCCCACTACTACCACCAGGTGTACGGCTAGTATCCCAGGGATTACGTGTAACCCCGAAAAGCGGATTCTCAGTGATGCCAATCAAACAGAACTCCGGCACATTGGTTTTACCCATTATGATGGCTCCGGCACGCTTTAACCGGTCCACCAGAACGTAGTCTTCTTTGGGAATGTGGTCCGCGTAGAGCTTGGAGCCCCAGGTGGTGCGAACACCCTTAACCGGCATATTATCCTTGATTGCCACGGGAACACCGTGTAGTGGTCCCAGTTTTTCGCCTTTCTTAACTGCCTTTTCCGCTTTCTCAGCCTCTTTCCGAGCACTATCCTCAGTGAGAGTGATGAAGGCGTTAAGTTTGGGATTCACCTGCTCCACACGTTTAAAGAAAGCGTCCACAACCTCAACTGGAGATAATTCACCCTTTTTTATGGCGCTGGCAAGCTCCAGGCCACTCATCCAAATAACTTCTTTTTTTCCACTCATTAAAAACCCTCCATTAATAAATATTTAGGGGAAATAATTAATATAAAACTTGTGTTTAACAAATAAACTCTAGTAATGAAAATATAGATTTATTTATCGGAACCCTGGAAAAACTGTACGAATTATTGGTAATCGTCACTCTGCGGGAAACAGTGGCTAAAGGGATATAAAAAATTCCAAAGCGAGCTCTAAGTGTTTTTAGCCATATTTTTTGACGAATTCCTCCACTTTCTGGTAGTAATCTTCTCCTCCCACCAGCCATATAGTGTTGTGGTCAGCACCCGGAATAATATAGATCTCCTTATCTTTTGCTCCCGAGTTTTCGTAGAGGGCTTTTCCCTCTGTGAGGGGTATTAGTGAATCCTGTTCGGCGTGGATGATCAGGGTTGGAATATGGACTTCTCGGATCTTCGCCTTGTTAGAAGCCGCTTCCAATTTTTCCTTCAGGGAAGGACTGATTTCAAATCCAAAGAGGTTAAAAAGAATATTAAAAGTGTTCGCAGCTCCACTCTCAATAATCAACCCCTTAATATCATCCTGATAATGGTGAGCCAACTCCACCACTGGGACACTTCCCAGAGAACGTCCCATCAGGAATAAGCTGTTTCTGCATTTTTCTTGGGCAATTATCTCTTTAAACCCTTTAAAAACGGGGTGGGCGTCTTTTACTAAATTAGAAATGGTTGGACTACCATCACTCAGCCCGTATCCCCGATAATCAGCCACAAAAAGGTTGATTCTCCTGCGGTTAAAACTGGGTGAAACATAATCATAATCCCCCACAGTTTCACCATTTCCATGAAAGTAGAGAATAGAAGGATTATTCTTCCCACTCAAATAAAACCGGCAGCCTATGTCAACTCCTTCCTCAACCTCAATGAAGTGAGTGGTGCCTAACCGAGACTCTCCAAAATCCCTTCGAGGATAGAAAATAAAACTCAGAATCTCCGGTCGATCCAGAAAAGACAAATCAATCCGATCAGACATCATCTCCACCCTAAAAACTTCATATTTAACCAGAGTCAAAGTGTTTTTAGCGATTTTCCCTAAACAGAGAGTTAAGTGTATTATTTTATATTTTCTTCTCTTTTAGGGCACATATCTTGGAATATTTAAATAAATATATGGAGGGCAAAGAAAGAGAATTTTAGAAGATCTATTTAATGAATAGAAACTCCTCTTCATTTGAACCTTTTAATTTTTATAAAGTGAAATAAAATTGGTTGAACTTATCACCGTGACTTCAAAAGGCAAGATGGTAATTTTAACCGGTTAAGAAAGGAATTAAACATAGTTAAGGGTAACAAACTATTAATTATCCATGAGGGCAATGCGATTAAAATGATTGCGGTGCCCAAATTATCGGAGATGGCTGGAGTGTATAAAGAAGTTTTTAACCCATTTTTCGCACATTTGTGAATTCTATAGTAGAGTTCGATGTTCTCTTAAATTGTTTGAAGTTCTTTCTTGATAATCATGCTAATTATATTTGAGAAGCCCGCATAATTTCCCCCTTTCACTCCGAAAAGGGTTAAACCATAAGAATAACCTCGCAGAATCTGCGAAAAATAGGTTTTAAATAAGACAATCTTCACAGAAGATTGAGGAAATGAGGAGGAGTGAAAAAGGGAATTTGAAGAAAGAATCCGAAGCCTAAGGCCGTTTTAGATGCCAAACCTTTGATTAAGCTGGCGTGTACGATATTCTTATATATTTGGTAATATATTTGGTAAATTGATTGGAAAAATGAAGGTAAAAATAATTGGTCGAAAAATTTACCTCCCAAAGGAGCTTATAGAGAAAGCAAAATTACCTGAGAATGGTTCTTGTGAAGCAACCGTTTTTGGAGACGAAATAAGAATAAGACGCCCAATATCAAAAGAACTCAATGTAACTAAAATGCTAAAGTCTCCCAAAAGGCAAAGCATCGAAGACATGATAAAGGCTGAGGAAATAGAAGATGTCTAGCTTCATTCTAATAGACACAAATATCTGGCATTTCGCTCTAGTTAAACCCATTGAAGAACCATTCTGGGAAATCCATAAACTGGCAAGGGAATTCTTATCCTCCATAATAGGTGACTCCAATTTACGAATTGCTGTTAGTTGCTATCAGGTCAGTGAAATACTAGAAGTGCTTAGGAGATCAAATCTGAGTGTCGATTTAAGGTTAAAGTTATTAGAGGATTTTGAGAAAGGAAAATTTTTCGTAAAGCCCTTAGACTTTCCAGCAGTCGTAAGCGCGGTAAAAGACAGCGCTAAATCAAATATTCACATCTATGACTACTTGGTTGCCTATCCCTTAAAAGAAATTGTTAACAGAATCTATTCCGCTGACTCACATTTCAAGCATCCACACTTCCAAAGTATCGCAGAAGTGAAAAATCCTATAAGCCCTTGGATAATTACCGAGGGAAAGAAACCAGAAAAAACTTCTTAATAACTTCAAATAGAGAATATGTTTAACCATTTTAGCACCATTGAAGTAAAGCCCTTTAGATGGTGCAGAACTTATTATCTTATTTATCCTAGCTTCACAGTAAAAATTACTCCTAGAGGTTCCCACAGTGACAAGCAGCAGAACCTATCCCAAACAGTTCCAAACAGTGATCAAAGCCAATGATGGAACCGAAGTATTGGTAAGACCCCTAAAACCCGAAGACCGAGAAAAACTGTACCAAATGTATGCCTCACTTTCCAAAGAAACAAACTACCTACGTTTCCTAACCCGAAAACCCATCACCAGGTGGCTGGTGGAACAGTGGACTGAAATAGACTACCGGGACAAAATGGCACTAGTTGCAATAGTCAACCGAAACGGGGAACAAGAAATAATCGCAGATTCCCGATTCTATGTGGACCAAGCTACTGGGGAAGCGGAGATCGCCATGGTGGTCCACGACCACTGGCAGAACAAAGGAATAGGAACCAAACTCCTCCAATACACCATAGAAGTAGCCAGAAAAATGGGCATCAAAGGACTATTCGCTTACATCAACCCCGAAAACAAGAGAATAATTCACATCACAAACAAACTGGGCTTCAAAGCCAACTGGATATCTGAAACCATCGAATACAAAATCCACCTACCACTACAAAAATAAAAACAAGAATAAAATAAGAGAAAAAGAAACAAAAAATAAAATAGAAAGAGAAGGGAATGGAAAGAATCTTACTCCAACGGGGGCCTAGCGTCCAATACCCGGGTAGCTTTGAGGGAGATCATGGGGTCGTAGATATCGCTCGGCTTCTCAACCCACTCTATTTTGGCACTCATCTCCGCCGCCTTGCTAACTGCGTCGCTAATCTTCTTCTCCAAATCTTTACGGTTAACACCCGCAACCGGAGCCACTTTAAGCACCAATTGATCCATACTATAGGGATCCTTAGGATCAGTCTTTGTAAAAACAATTTGATACTCCGCAATACCACCCACGTTCTCAATGGTATCCTTAAGCAGCCCCGGATTAATTAAAGTACCCTTAAACTTCACCAATTCCTTAGTTCTGGTGGCGTAGACGCTGCCCGAAACCGGCAAAATACGCTCCGTATTCCGACCACAGTAAGGACAAGGCTCATGAGTCATGCGAACAATATCTCCCAAAACGTAGCGTAGAAGAACCGTGCCCCGCCGATTCAAATGAGTAATAGCTGCCACACCCTCTTCACCATCCGCCTTCCTCTCCCCGGTCTCTGGATCCACAATCTCTAGGAAATACAAGCCGGGATCTGGATTGTGATTACCGCCCAGCTCCGTGCACTCGCTAAGACTGCCCTGACACTCCGTGAAACCCCAACCGTTGTGGATGAAAACGTCCTCCGCACCCAGACTCTCCATCCTCCGACGCATGTCCTCACGCATTCCCTTGGGGCAAGGTTCACCCAAAGCATGAATCGCCCTCATATGGGAAAAGTCCACCTCCAACTCCTCAGCCCGCATAATCATTCTTCGAATATAACTTGCAATCCCCATAATAATCGTACACTGGTGATTCTCTGCAATACTAATAGCCTCATCCATCCGCCTAAGCACTGGAAACTCTGGGTAAGCCATACCGGTATGACCGGCACACACCGACGCCCCAATGGCTAATGGAGCAGTAATCGCCCGAAGGTAACCAATATGAGGAACTGGACCAAACGGAAAACAGTTAAAAATCCGATCATCCGGACTACCCCAGCTGATTTTACTACTCCGAATAAGAAACTGCAACAACGAATACTCATCGTGAGTCGTATTCCAGAAAACCGTGGGAAAACCGTAGGTGGTGCCCGTAGTCATCGTAACATTCCAGTTAACCAGCTCAAACAACGCTCTGCCAGGAACACCCGCCAGCTGCAACTTAAATCCATCCGAATTCTTCATGTAATCCATCTTAGTGGTTAAGGGAAGCTTCTCCAAGTCGTCAACCGTTTTAATCTTCGAAACATCAATCTTCTGCTCCTTAAACAGGTTACTATAGTAGGGACTATACTTATCACAAAGTTCCAGTTGATTCCGCAGATTCTTGTTCTGAATCTCCACAATCTCTTTCTGGCTCTTGAAAGCCGGGCAATCCACATCGTTCTTAAACACCGGATACATGTCAATGAATTTTTTAACCTTCTCTGGCGAGATGACATCCGGCTTCCACCAGTCACTAATCTCCTTTAAACGAGACAAAACCAATCTCCTCCAACCAAGTTTTTACAATAGACTAGATGTCTTGCAATAAATACTTTGCGCAAAATAATCTTTGTCCGAAACTTATCCATCTAGGACTTTTTCCAGTAGTGTTCGGTTCCTGCTTCATAGGGGAGCACCTGCCTTGCGGCATGAATCTCTCTCCTCTTGCAGGCATTCAAGCGCTTCTTAGACAAATCATAAAACGTTTTTCATGGCAATATTGAGAAGAATAAGAAAATTAGCAGATTATGAAAATACTGTGGATTAGCTTCTCAAAGCTAAGGTTGTTATACGATGTCAAGTTATTTTTCAACAAAATAATAGATAATTAAAAACTACGGTAAGAGATATAATCTGTGGAGGTGTCGTAATACCTATGACTGAGTTGAAAATTAAAATTCCTGAGGATCTTAAGAGAAAGATGGAAAAATTTGGAGTCGACTGGTCGCCAGCGATAAGGAGAATGATCAAAAGGAAAATTCAAAACTTAACCACGATTCAGGGAATAATATCCAAAAGCAAGATGACTGAGGAAGATGCTTTAGAACTAGGCGGAAAGGTGAGCAAATCGATGGCAGAGAGGTTTAGAAAGCATGCCACTGGTGACTGACGCCAATGTGATATTTGCTGCTCTCATAGCTATAGGAGGAATGTTTAGAGTATTTGTGACAAACAGACTTGGAAAATAGGTTTATTTTCGCTTTCTTCTCTTTTAACCGTATACGGGAAGTATATGCTTGTGTTTTGCTCAACAAGTTTCCCCGGAAAGAAGCGTTTTTTTAAGCCCCCGAAACAAAGGAGTAAACAACAACATAATTAAGAACAAAATTAATAGAAAAGGGTGGTGCACATTTTCTAAAAGC
>NZ_JBRAKS010000122.1:0-10791 GCF_052745115.1 Candidatus Jordarchaeum sp. | reverse complement strand
TAAAGTCCAAGAATGGTATTATTTATCATTAAATCTTTCTACTGTTGTGAACCCTGTCCTCACTAGGCAGATTCTTCTTCCATTTCTCGCTGGAATACCTGAAAACAAATTTATCATCCAACATATACTTTGTTAAACTGCCAATGTCTGCCAGCTCTTCGGGTGTCCTCTCACCCGGTTCTGCTTCTATGCCAAGTTTATTCTTTACGGAGTCTATTAGAAACTCGATTATTTCTTCCTCATCCATCATTATTTTACCATCTTTTTCAATACTAGCAGCGTAATCCCTAAGATCTTTAATGATTTTGTCTCTAGCCTTTTCTGGAGGATATTTAATTACCTCCGCCATCATCTCAGCGTCAGGAGAAATCCTGTTAATAAAGGTAAATACCAGCATAGTGTTGAAAATTTTCGAGGTAGAATGTCCACTCAGTTTCCTTTCACCGGTTTTGATATCGCCTGGATGTTTATACCATAGTCCCTCAATTCCCGCTTTTTTGTATAGTTCAAGTGTTATGTCTCCCACGATGAGTTTTGCGGCTTCCTCCATGTTATCCAGCTTGTTCGTTATTATTGACCAGACCATTGATCCTGGTGATGCAAAGTATGTTCCTGCACCCTGACCTCTAAATCTTCTACTTAACTCCACTTTGTGCTTTTTTATTCCCTCAACGTTTACCACAGAGTCAATGTCTTCATAGTAACCCATAGCCACACAAGGCCTATCTGCAATCCAAACAGATACCGTGTCCGGGATCTTACCCATTATCCTATGTTTAAAAGTGGTTGCTGCAGAAGCTAGGGCCTCGGCTGCTCCTCCACGTAGAAGAGTAAAACGGGCTTTCTCCATTTATGTCTCTCCCTAATATTCCTTAAAGAGTTTAATAAGGGTATTTTAGGTTTAAAAAGAGTTTGGTGCAACCCGCACCCTGGTTGAAGTTTCCCGTTTGCGTTAGTAATTGATGACTGAAATTTTGTCTTCGCTTAGGTATTCGATTGTGTCTTCTAGTAGCGACATTAGCTTAGAGGCGATTACCTTTTTGCCTTGTAAAAGCATTTCTTGGATGGTGATCGCTAATCCATGCGCTCCCTTTGTGAATCTGATCATTCCTAGGTCATGTAGGACCCACATGGCACAGATTAACTTACGTATCTGATTTTCACTGAAATTTTCTTGGGTGGTTAAAATATTTTTGAATAGTTCCATTAGGGATTTTGCTGAGTAGTGGGAAATTATTTCGATGAGTTCCTTTATTTCCATTACTACGTTCTGGAGTCTTGAATTCGCATTTTTCCAGTGTTTTTGCAGGTCAGAGAGCGTGATTTCCAAGTTATGGTTCACCGAAATAGTTACTATAACCTGGTTATATTTATAGCATACTATTTTATAAAGTTAATAGTTGAGATTTTTTAGGTGCCTCTAATCGGAATTCCCAAAAAAATGCGAAAAACATGTTTATAAAATTGATTTAAAAAACCCTTCTACAAGAAGACTGAAAATTCTTAATTATTCATTCCAAGTTTTTCTGCAAATTGGTTAATTTTTCAATCATTGCTTCTTTGTGTTTTGGCATTTCGATTTTTCTAAAGTTGTTCGGGTCAATTTTTTCACGAATTAGCTTCAATTCTGTTTCTATTGGAGGCTCTGTTTCAGGCACCTTATCCGGTATAACAAGTTCAAAGCCCGTGTTTTCAATTACCTCTTCTATGGAAATCCCTGGGTGGACGGATTCCAGCTTCATCTGTTTGTTTTCAGTTTCAAAATTCATGATGGCTAGATTTGAAATAACCTTTGTGGGTCCTTGGGAGCGTATATTCATTTTTTTTCTCCACTCCCCGTTTTCTAAGTGTCCGGCACCGGTAATATAATCGATTTTTTTTACAAAAACCTTTTTTTCATGGTGGGGAGCATAGTAGACTATTCTCTGAGCCAATACTAGCATATCAGCAGTGCCCACTCCTCCACTAAATCTGATGGTGGGTTTTACTTTGTCTCCTATCAGAGTCATGTTTGCATTGCCCCACTTGTCTATTTGTGCAGGCCTGAGAAACATTAGATCTATCCCGCCTCTCTGCTGACGATTCCAAAACTCGTTTATGCCCAGAAGCCCATACACTTTGCCTAAAAAATTTTCTGGCTTAATCATAACTTGGGATATATCATGCATAACTGGATTAACCCCCAAGAAATACAGGTGGCTTGCGTTCCGGGCGTGGGTTTCCCGGGCAAGCATGATGGCTGCTCCGGCTAGAGGGGTGGTTATACCCTGAAAAATTAGATCATTATCTTTGATTTCTCGGGCCATGGCAACTATCATGATCTCATCGATTGTGTAATCCTCAGCGTATTTCAAAGTCTAGCATACCCCCACTAGCTTTAGATATTCATTATGACTATTTGGCTCGTACACATACTTTGTAAGATATTTTTCAAATGTTTTAGGATCATTGGAGCAACTCATGTACTCCATTAGATGGGCTACATCTGGATCATAAAGGGGATAAATTGACATGGGATGGGCACCGTGAGATGTTTCTATCACCGCATCGACTTCATAGTTGAAGAGTATAGTTTTATCATAGTTTTTTCTTATCTCCTCTGGACTCACTACTTTCTCAACAGTAACAATGAGTCTTTTACCCGCTCTCGCCAGGGCTACTTCGTAATCGATGGTACTCTCAGTCGGCGAATACGCTTGAACATTACCATAACAATCAGCTTGTATTGCATGGATCACACATACATCAAAATTGAACGCAGGAACTGCTAATAACTTCTGTCTGGTGTAGGGACAGGTAATAGTTTTGAATCCTAGGTCCTTCACAATGTCACTACCAAAACCCCCCCTCAAAGGTAAAAACGGTAAACCCATGTTCGCAGCCCTTAGAGCGGATGCAAAGCCCAGAATGTTGTACTCATGTACCTCGATTAAAGCATTCTCAGCAGCTCTTCTGAAATTAAGAGCCAAACCAAGCTGTCCCATACCCAAATAGGCATAATTTACGCTTCTTGTACATCCTGCACCAATCAACATGTCCAAATCTATATTTGCGTTAATAGAATAAGCATCTAGATTCTTTTTTCCAGATTTTATTAGTGCCCTAATAAAAGCCATGGGTCGGCGAAAAAACATGAATCCGCCGAACCCGATGGAAAAACCATCTTCCACGAACTCAACAGCTTCCTCCAGTTCCATTAGCCTCTCCTTCATTGCGAATCACCTCAAAACACATAAACTGTATTAAAATATGAAGGTTTCAAAATCATAGTACAAATTTTTTGATACTCTGAATTTCAATGGTTATTAAAACTTTTCTTAACGATTAGTAACTGAAATTAGTTTAAGAATTCTTCATACGAATTGGGCGGAAAGAAACTGATAACTTTTTTAAAAAGATTCAAAAAAATTCCCAAAATACTAATCGCTTGGGAGCTATAATTGTTTAGCTAGTTTGGGGAACTTCTCTAGTACTCTAAAATAGAAGGTTTTTCCGGGGTCTTTTTTCTTTAAGAAACTGTATGATTTGAATATTTCGGGAAATGTTGATTCCAACCATTTTAGGTAGTTTAATTCTTCTGAGATTTTGAGACAGATTTCGAAATGGGCAACTGCTTTATGGATTTCACCCTTATTTACCAGCACAAGTCCAATGTTGGAGTAGTCTTTTATCATTTCTTCCTTGTTATCCAGTTCTTTGTGTATTTTAAGGGCTTTTTCAAAATATTCCAAGGAAAGGTCAAAATCGTTTTCATCAGCCAGAATCTTACCTATATCCGTATACTTCTCCGCAACCATACTGTGTTTTCCAAGCTCTTTAGCGATACTTAATGCTCTTTCAAGGTAAGGAAGTGCTTCTCTTCCCTCCCCTGACTCACTTAAAACAGAGGCAATATTGTTACAGTTTGTGGCTACAGCTTCAAAGTTTTCGATTTCATCGTTTATATCAAGAGCATCCTGAAAATATTGGAGTGCCTTGCTCAAATTACCTTTAGCCCTTAGGGTAACGCCTATGTTATTGTATTCTATGGATAATTTTCTTTTTTCATTAGTTTTTCTGTGAGTTTCAAGGGCTCTCTCATAATATTTTAGAGCATCATCCAGTCGCTGCTTCTTGTAATAGATTGTTCCTATATTACTGTAATCATCGGCTATTGACCGGTCATCATTTAGTTCTTGGTCTATTTCCAAAGCCATTCCATAATATCTAGCGGCTTCATCAAGCTTTTCAGTGAGATACATTATTATTCCAAGAGCCTCATATGCTGCAGCTAATAATTCTCGGTGACTATTGCTTTTAGCAAGAGATTCCAATTTTTTAAATTCGTGGAAGGCTTCATCATATATTTCAAGTTTTAATGCACAAACGCCCTTTCTACCATGAATAGCAGCTAAATCCTCTCTGATTTGAATCCAGTTCTGAGCTTCCTCAAAAAAGCGGTAAGCATTTGCAAAATCTCCTTGCATATAGTAGAGCATTCCAGTATAGTATGATGAGACGCCCTTAATTTTAGGTGAACCAGTTTTTTCATAACAGTTACTTAATTCTGCAACAGCCTCCTCTAATTGACCTTTCCTTATTTTTATAAGAGCTTCCTGAACAGTCAGAAAATCAGTCTGCTCCGCTTCTTCTGCATATGACCGAGCCTCTGCGATACTATCTGAGGATCTCGCCAAATCACCACTTAGCAGAAGATTGTTGCCTAATAGTAAATAGTACTCAAATTGAAGGAAATGGTTCGTTACGGGTTTCGCGATGTAGAGTTCGTTTAAAGCGTGTGAGCTGGGAAGTATTCTGCCCTCAATTATTGCAAGTGCAGCTAATATCTCATTTTTACTTTCTGTGTTTAATGGGTGGAGTATGTCTTTTTTCAAATGTTCAAGAAAGAGTATTAGTTTAATTTTTTCCTCTTTTGTTAAGAATCGGAAGTAATCTGGATCGAAAGCCATCTGACTCATAAGCTGGTCAAGATATATTTTTTCAATTTCAAGCAAACTCTCTCGAAAATCAGGATCATCAAATAATTCAATAACATTAGAGTTTAATGGAAGAAACATTTTACTTATGTTATTCTTCAGATTACCCGCCCGCAAACCATAAAATTCAGTTTCTTCAAAAAAGCAGGAAAATTCATAAATATCATAAATACTTTTATATAAAATCTGGTTGCTTTTTCCTAGCCCAGGAATTTTATCCACACTAGTCCATTTTAAAAATTTTTTAATTTCCGGTTCAGACTTTACCACACTTGGAGTAAATTCAAGAAATCTGTCGCTCCGATCCTCTACTTTTTTAATTTGGGCACCACCCGCCTCCACCCTCTCAAAACTATCATAAAAAATAAAGTAGTTTTCGGGATCTATGTTAATAAGTTCCTCCATAATTTCCGAGATTCCAAAGCTACTCAGTGAGCTGAAAAGCTTTTCTTTAAATTTTTTCATTGCAATTCTAAACGCTTCGCGCAGCCCTTTAATATCATCCAACTCTCCGTAAAGTGCTGAAATATTCAGAAAAGCATGACTTAAGGTTTCGGGAACGCTTCTTTCTAAAAAGAAAAAGTCGGTCTCACCCGAAGGCAATAAGGCATCTTGAATCGGAAAAATTTTTACCCCTAACGAAAAAACTTCGGATAAAACATCATCACTCAGCTGATTTAGAACTTTTTTCTGAGTATTTTTCTCTACATTTTTTAACTCATTTTTAAAAAGTTCAAAAAAAACATTATATCTCTTATTAGGCCACCAATCAATATAATACTCAATAGTTTTTATAAGCTTTTCTGAAGGTAATCCCATTACAAGAAAAGTAACCGTCTCCGCCACTCAAAAGCATCCTCCACAAAATGTATATGAATCTAAATAATTAATATATTTTTTTGATATTTCCACGACTCATAAACTCTAAAAAAATATTCTATTTGTTTATCATGGGACTGAATTTTATATTAGAAATATAAAAAGTTGAGTTTAAAAATATTAATAAAAACCTCCAACTATGACACTCTAGGTAATTGATACCACTCTCTTTATATATTTCTTAACAAACGTAGTTTTTAAAACCTACACCTATTGAAAATGTTAAATCTTCCAGTTTAATTTATTTCTTAAAGGGTGATTTTTATTGAGGTGGCAAACAGACTTTCTAGTAATCGGCTCGGGAATCGCAGGTTTGAGTTTTGCCCTCAAAGCAGGAAACCATGGAAAGGTGATTGTTGCGACCAAGAAGTCTAGTGTGGAGAGCAGCACTAATTTTGCTCAGGGGGGAATAGCCGCGGTCACCGACCTTGAACAAGATAATTTCGAATCCCACATAAGAGACACCCTGGAGGCAGGATGTTACTTAAATGATTTAGAAGTTGTAGAAATGGTTGTGAAAGAGGCCCCAGAAAGGGTAAGAGAATTAATAGAAATCGGAGTGGAATTTGAAAGAAATGAGAATGGTTCTTTTAATTTGGGATTAGAAGGCGGACACAGCCGCAGGAGAATACTTCATGTTGCAGATTTCACAGGGGCAGCTATTGAAAGAGCATTAGTAGATGCCTGTGAGAAACATCCTAATGTTACAATTATTGAAGACGCAATGGCTATCGACCTAATCACTACACGCAGACTCAAACTGAGTCAAAAAGAGGATGAATGTATAGGAGCCTATATCTTTGATAAAAAATCGGGCAATATTAGCACCTACCTCGCCAATGTTACAGTTCTAGCTACAGGTGGATGTGGACAAATTTACCTATATACTACTAACCCTAGCATCTCTACAGGCGATGGAATAGCCATGGCTTACAGGATAGGAGCCAGGGTTAAGGATCTGGAATTCGTACAGTTCCACCCCACCACACTTTATGATCAGAATGGAAGCTCATTTCTTATTTCAGAAGCGGTTCGGGGAGAAGGCGGGGTATTAATGACCATCAGTGAATATGAAGATTTCATAAAATCTGGAGAAAAAGACCCCACCAAATTCTCCTTTATGAAAAATTATGATGAGAGGGGAAGCCTGGCCACTCGCGATATTGTAGCAAGAGCTGTGGACAGAGAATTAAAAAGAAGCGGCGACAAATACGTATACCTCTACCTCCTACACTTGGATTCAGAAAAAATTAAGGAACGATTCCCTCACATTTATAATACATGCCTAGAGTACGGTATAGACATAACAAAACAACCAATACCGGTAGTACCAGCAGCACACTATATGGTAGGAGGAGTGGCCGTAAATAAGAATGGACAAGTTATACAAAGAGATGATCCCCATCAAGTTATTAACCGCCTCTACGCGATCGGAGAGGTTGCCGCCACTGGACTACATGGCGCTAATAGACTTGCAAGCAATTCACTATTAGAATCCGTAGTATTTTCACACAGAAGCTATTTAGACTCCATTAAATATCTGGAAAACCCCGTCGAAATGCCTTTAGAGGAAATGCCCCTCTGGGATGCAACCAAGTATAAACCCATAGATGAAAAAGTCTTGTTAAAGCATGATTTCGATGAAATAAGACGACTCATGTGGAAATATGTAGGCATAGTAAGAAGTGACCTGAGGCTACAAAGAGCTATACGCCGCCTAAATCTACTAGAAGAAGACATTAGCCACTACTACTGGAACTACATACTTAATGAGGACCTAATAGAATTAAGAAACATAATCCTAGTAGCCCGACTAATAGTAGAAGCTTCAATTGAAAGAAAACAAAACATAGGACTCTTCTATAATATAGACAATGAGAAAAATAAAAAATAGTGGGAAGAAAAATCATTTTCTAATAATTTCTTCATCTACCTCTGTCTTGGTATCCACCTCTATCGCTTCTATAGGGTCGCCCGCCGTATCCTCCGTATCGGTCGCCTCCACCATACTGGGGGTGGGGGCGTTGTGGCTGTTGGTACACTCTTTTAGATAGGTTGTTCTCGGTGTTAATTTTGGCGGGAGTGCTCTCATCGATTTCCTCCATGCTACCATATTTTCCCAGGTTTAGTCGCAGAGAACTCTTAAAAACCGTGGTGTACACATTGTTTAGCTGATATACATGGTCTATCTTCATTTTGTCTATGTCTTCGTTCCATAGGGTTAGTAAAATGCTTCCAGTTTCGTCCCCCACGAGGGCCTCGGTTACTCTGTACGTTTCCCCGGTTTTTTTGGAAACCACTTCTCTTTCTTCATTTTTGGAATTACATCTAATTTTTAAGTTGACGCCTCTAAGGTTGGGTCTCAAATCACTCACATTTTTAAATTCTTGGGATTCACTCATTTCAACTCATCTTTCACACAATCTTTCAATAGAAAAAAGCCGGGGAGCAGAAAATCCGCTACTAGCATTTCTTCTATTTTAAAAAATTTTTAATCTTGCACGTATATAAACTTTCTTAAAAATCGTAAAATATTTCTTAACCATTATTTTTTTAGTGTAAATATTTACTTAGTGTACAATCTACAAAATCCAAAGGATTTATATTTATAGTGTTAAATATACACTAAGTAAAATTGGAGAATAAGGTGAACGAATGGCAGTAAAAAGAAAAACTGAATTTCATTTTCCACCAAGACACGAACCACACACTGACGTATATTTCCTAAGAAGCTCAGAAATATTAAGAAAAGAGGGGATAAATCCGCACGTCAGATACCAAATTTTTATTAGAAAAGGCCCAGGCGTAACTGCAGGAATAGACGAGGCTATAGCTGCAATCATGAAGTACAGTCCGAAACTGGCTGAACATGGCGGAAGAATCTACGCTCTTCATGATGGAGTAAAATACCAACCGGAAGAAACCCTGATGTTTCTTGATGGACCAGTCCTGGATCTAATAGAATTAGAAACAATCTATTTGTCAATCCTATCGGAAAGAACCAGCAGGGCAAACGGTCTTCCAGAACCGAATTTAGAAAAAATCAAGACTAATGTTCGCGAAATAGTAGACTTATTGGATAAAAGTAAATTTGGTTCCCGGCAAATATCTTATTTTGGCGCAAGACATTACGGTTACGAATATGATGCTAAAATAGCAAAAGCCACATACGAGGCGGGAGCCACATCAACCTCAACTGATGTGGGGGCAGCAACATTTGGGCAGAAAGGTGTAGGCACGGTACCACACGCCTTGGTTTTAGTAATGGCCTCAAAATACGGAGAAGAGAATTCTGCGGTTGAAACTATGAAAGCGTTTAATAAACATATGCCGAAAGAGGTTCCTCGAATTTTTCTATCGGATACTTTCGGAAGGGAAATAACTGATACTCTCAGAGTTGCTGAAGTGTTAGGGGATGATTTTTGGGGACCAAGATTTGACACAAATGGAGCAATAATAGCAGAAGGTGGCCTTCCCTTTGATGGCAGAAAATATTGGACAGGAACAGGGGTAACTGTAGAGGCCGTTGTTGCTGCGAGACGAAAATTTAATGATGCCGGATATAAGGATTTGAAAATAGCACTCTCAAGCGGATTCAGCAAAATAGAGAAGGTTGCGGCTTTTGTAGCCGGAGAAGAAAAGTATGGGTTAAAGCTTTTTGATTTTATTGGTGCTGGCTTTGCAGAGGATAGGTATGTTGCGACCTCTGACATCATGGGCTACTTTGTAGAAGATGAATTCAAAGAGTTGCATAAAGTGGGGAGACCATATCGGCCTAATCCAAGACTGGAGAAGGTGGACCTAAGTGTCTACTAAAAGTCAGCTTGGAAAATCGGAAGTTTATGTCACTGTGGATGTCTGCATATTTGCGATAAAGAATTATGATTTGATGGTTCTACTAATAATGAGAAGCACACCTCCCTATGAGGGGGTTTGGGCTCTTCCCAGTGTTTTTGTAGAGAAATATGAGACTCTAGATAAAGCTTCGATTAGGGTTTTGAAGGAAAAAGCAGGAATTTTTGGAAATCTGTACTTAGAGCAGCTTTACACTTATGGAGAATTGAAAAGAGATCCTAGGGGTAGAGTGATAACAGTAGCCTATTTTGCTTTTGTGGATTCAGAAAAAATAAAATTCTCAGAGAACGCAGCTTGGCATTCGGTTTACAAACTTCCTGAACTGGCTTTCGACCATAATAAAATTATCAGGTACGCACATCAGAGATTAAAAAACAAGCTGGAATACACCGCGATAGCACTGGATATATTGCCCGAATTTTTTACTCTGACTGAGCTTCAAAAAGTTTACGAGACCATACTGGGTGAAAAATTGGATAAAAGAAATTTCAGAAAGAAAATTGCTTCAATGGGAATAGTAAAACCCACTAATAAATACAAACCCGGTGTTCATAGACCGGCAAGATTATACACGTTCAAGAAAGATGTAAAAAGCAAGAAAATACCGGGATTCAGATGGACAAGATTAGAATTGTGAGTTCATCCTCCAGTCCAGCACCATTTTAGGCTACCATAATACATTAGAGTGAGTTGACTTTTGTGTGCTATTTGGGAATTTTTTGACACAAATTTTTACAGACCTTTTTGTGGCCCTTGTAGAGCTTTTCGAACTCAACGAAAAGATTATCATACAGCTTAACGTTTTCCGGATCTGGCTTGAAAACTTTGGTAACCTTTACCATTTTAGCTGCGGTTGCAAAGTCTTTGTGTATTCCCAAACCAACACTAGCTATCATTGCAGCTCCCCTAACACCGGCCTCCCTTGGATTTACAAGCTGCCTTACTTCCCGGTTAAGAACATCCGCAACAATCTGACCCCAGGTTTTTCTAAGAGCGCCTCCTCCCACGAAGTTAACCCATTCGGCGAGCCGTTGTCCGAAACTTACCCATTTAGGACACCGCCTAAATGGTGTTCGGTTCC
>NZ_JBRAKS010000121.1:0-10953 GCF_052745115.1 Candidatus Jordarchaeum sp. | reverse complement strand
CTCCACTATAAGGGTATCCCTACCCCCAAAAACTCATTTTCAAATACTGTTATAAAAGAAAAGGATATATATCACGTTAACCCATATCCTTAATAAAAACATTTCTAAAAAATTTTTTAGAGAAAAAGACCAAAACCTCAAAAAAATTGGAAAAAGAAATGTGAGGGAAGTGATTTATCAAAAGTCGAGGCAATCACCAAGCCTTTCTTTAGGAGAGGAAGAGAAAATGAATCCAACGAACAAAAAGAAATGTGTCCTAGGTTTAGCGATCATACTATCATTACTAATAGTAACAGCAATACCCCTAATTTCACCAAACAATCAATCGTCATTTCCACTACAAGCCAATACATTCGCCAATACACCGATATTTAATCCCATTACTCCAATTTCAAAGGATAATCCGCAACCAGTTGACCTCTGGTGGAATACTAGTTGGTGTTTCAGAAAAGAAGTAAACATAACCGAGCCAGGATATGTAAACAGGGTAAACGAGCCATATGAATTGAGTGGTATAACGTTCCCATCAGGTCACTGTCATAAGAATAGTATCCGTGTACTATATTATAACCACATTACTGCTAATTGGGTAGAAGTGCCTGTCCAGATACAGAATCCTGACCCGCCTAGTGGGGACATAATCACCAGCTGCGACTTGATTTTTCCCGTTAATGTCACAGCGGGCGGAACCTCAACCTATTACGTTTACTATAACGACACCTATACTGGACCCCCTAAGACTTATTCGACACCACTCAGTGTAAGCGTGGTTGGTAATAATAGTTATTTCACCTTTGACACTGGAGTAATAAGCGGCACTTATCAAATAGAGTATATAGTGTCTGACACGGACGCATCATTTCAAATATTCAGAGTCGGTGGAGTCAACCTTGTTCCTTCAAGTGGACTGCACAGGGGAATAGACCGTATAGACGCCGATGACCCTGGAAGAGACAGTTACGCAGTAGACAATCAACTAAATTGGACAGCCGAAATCATTGAAAATGGACCCATAAGAACCACTATAAAGATTTACAAGACGAGTACCGATAAATTTCTTGCAGCTGCTGGCGGCGGAAGCTACGGAACATTTAATAAGACTTATACTTTTTACGCCTACCAGGGCTATGTTGCCATCCAGACTGCAAGTCCAAGCGGTGTGGACCAGATTCCCATATATGATTTTGCAGTCATAGCAGTAACATCCAAATGGAACTTCTACGTGGATAATAATAATCGGGGAACAGCCACTAGTATTCCCTTTAGCGATGTCAAAGCAGGAGTCCAACCATTAAACTACATGGTTCTAGTGAGAAATGATGGTATTGGTTTCGGTCTTCTTGGAAGCCCCCAGTGGCCGAGGGATATAATGAATGGTACCAGCATAGAGTACGGCACGAATATAGATGGAGGTGTAAGCAGCTTCGGCATTAGAAACGACGATAGAGCTTCCAATGAGTACAAAATAAACGTACCCTTCAAATACTATGCAGTAGGCCTAACTGGAGGATTTGACCAAGCCGTAAACACATGGTACCAAGTGAACCAGCCTCTAAGTAGAAATGTAGGTAGTGAGGTAAGGATCTTCTTCCCACTGAAAGTTACAGTTAACGATAACTTTGGAAATCCTATACCGGGAGCAAATGTGAATGTCTACGAAGACCCAGCCTTATCCTTACTCAACGATACAAAATCCACAAACACACAAGGGCAGTGCATTTTCACCATATTCGAGAATTATACAACAGACCAGTATTGGATACAGGCTAACGTAACTGGAGATTATACCCCTGATACCACCTACTTGAGTCAGGCGTATAGGTGGAACCCTTTTGAAAACTTCTCAGAGCCTATTAGTAGCTTAACCATAAATATGAATATTACCCGAATTTATATTGAGGTTTGGGATAATGCCAGCCATCGAGTCCAGAACGCAAACGTAACATTAAACTACACAAGTGAATCACTCACAAACATCTCACAGATGGTTAACCAATACTTCGCAAACTGCTCGTTCTACGCTTACGCAAACCAATTGCTCAACATAGACGTGTATGTTGGCATTACTAAATATGATATTGAAAATATTACCATTTTAGGAACCACACAAACCGTAACCCAGCCCATAAACATGGACAACCCCAAGGCTTTCAAGGTCTACTTAAAATGGAACTTTGGGAGCACTCCAAGCTATCTGCAATGCGCCAATGGAACCCAGTTACTTAATATTTTCTGGACGGATGTGGTTAGATTCGACGTTTGTCTTAAAAATATCCGTGAGACTTGCATTGAGGCTCAGTGGATGAACTTCACTATTTATAATTCTCTTGGACAAGAAGTCTATAGCGACACGATGAACGCTACAGGAACCCCGGGTCGATATTACGCCCAATTTAATACAAGCATGATATCACTCCTTGGCGGTGAAAGCTACACTATAAGAGTAATTGCAAAACCCCAACTTCCAAATTATCAGTATCCGACACCCATCGATATTTTTATGCCATTGAAGAAACTTCCCGTTTTTCCTGATTTTATACCCAGTGTTACTACTTATTGGCGTCAAAACCTGGCCCTCTACATAACGATAGGCGGTTCTTATGAAGACACTCACCGCAGCCTGCCTGTGACCGGTGCTACGGTGCGTTTCACCATTTCAGGTACAGGATATGTAAACTGGAATATGGAATCTTGGGGAGCACAAGGACCAGGTTGGTACAAGATTCCCAACAATGTTATAGATGATTTAGTGCCGGGCAAATACGATATTACAATAACCGCCACCTTAGCGAATTATGATATACCATTAGTCAACATTCCATTAACTATTAACAGCATCCCAACCAAGATTGTGGCACCAACCACTAACCTTGAAGGATTTTTCGACGAGAATATTTCAGTAACCATTCAATTTTTGCATGATGTTACAAGCGCCGGAATTGTGAATGCAAATGTAACATGGACTATAAGAGAAAATACATCTGTTAATGGGGATTTGACTGATCCCTGGAATTTAGGTAACTACACAGGACAAATAACCGCTGGAACGCTCCCCTCCGGCGTCTATACTGTAATTATACAGGCAACAAAGACTAACTATACTACCCAGTTTGAGTACCTTACTCTTGATCTTAAGGGAACACCTACCGTTTTGGGATCAACACTTATGGTTCCACAATTATTTGGTTCTTCAGAGTATCTTTTTGCGGGCCCCCTGATTCAGGTTGAAAACTCTTGGTATTTAATCCCAGTCTCCTTCACTTATGAGGATCGCAATGGAACTGCTGTGCCAGATGCAAGTATTACAGTCTCACTCAATTTGCCAGTTTATCAATTTGGAGAAGGTTGGAAGAAGGGAGTCGTTGAACAAGATGTCCACACTTTACAAGTTGGTTCAGGTATCTATTTGATTCTGGTTCCCTCTTTTGGTTTGCCTCCAGGAGTATACTTTATGAATATTATGGCTTCGGCTACCAACTATCAGACGCAGCAGATACCCATCGTCTTGTCGATTAAGGAGAAAGCGGTACCCTTCGGACCGTGGAGAATTCCCTTATCAATGTTATTTACAATTATAGCGGCGATAGCCATTCCCACTACAGCTTTTGGAGCGTACACGTTCTATAGGAGAGCGAGAATACCTGCAATTATAAAGAGAATCGACGAACTAATAAAAGCAATAAGCCGCGGAGAAAAAGTAACTCCCAGACCCATACTCAGAGAAAAAGTTGTTTCAGCCATACTAAGCGAGGAATTAGCGATAGTGGGGGTGGAACCCAGAATTGAAAAGTACATACCTGTGGAGCTGGCAGACCTCATAGTGCCACTCCTGGTAGAGTCGGGAATGAAGGAGAAAGAAGCCTACGCACTAGCCATAGAACTTAAAACCGCACCCCCCGCCGATAAAGAGAGACTCCTAGAATCCGTAGGAATCCCCGGAGAAACAAGTGCAAGAATAATACAAATGATTGAAGAATACGAAGAAAGACAAGAACCCTTCCGCAAAGCACCAAAAAGAGAAACCCCAGAGGAGCCAGAAGAACCAGAATCAGAGGAGTCGGGAGAAGAATCTGGGGAAGAGCAGGAATAAAACGGAGAAGTGTAAGGCCCTTAAAAAGTTAAAGGGCTTCACAAACCCCCCTTCTTTTTTATATTAATTTTTACTAAATTATTTATCCCGTGGTAAGTGGTTTGAGCTAGGGCATCGCATATGTGACTATTGGTCACGGGCCAGACTCGCCCATTATAAGGGCAGCATTTTCGAATCATTTTCCACTTTGCATGTGGATTAAATAATGGATTGACTCTGCTTAATGTAGCCACCGGATAAAATGTTAAAAACTCTTTAGGATTCAAGAGCCGCTTATGTATGGCTCCTAAATGCTGGGAGTAATTATATCGGTTATGAAAGGATAAAAATTAACTGCGGCCTTGATGTTTGACTGTTTAAGGTTTTCCGGTCTTCGAAGAAGAGCTGTTCTCGGGGGTTCTAAAGGTGCTTGAGAATATTCTCCTTGATTTTTTTAGCCTCGGCTGTCCTCTTTTAGCTTTCTTCATTTTTTTCTAGATTCTGTGTTCTAATTCGGAAAATAAAATAAGCCCTATGAACGCTCCTTTCGGAGGTGAAATCAAGCGAAACTACATCGCTGGATAAGGTAGCTATTTTCTATAGCCATTTTTTTCTCCGGAAATAAATCAGCATTATCGCTCCGACAATCATCATTACAATTAGAACCATGTGGTATCCTTCAGGCCATTCGATTTCTGGCATCCAAGTGAAATTCATACCATAGATGCTGGCTATAAAAGTTAATGGTATAAATATTGTAGCTATAATTGTTAACACTTTGACAATTTCGTTTGTTTTATTGCTGATGCTTGAGAGATGCGCGTCAATCATTTCGGAGAGCATTTCTCGATAGATCTCGGTGGTTTCCATTACTTGAATAGTGTGATCATAAACATCTCTGAGAAATATTATGGTTGCTTTTTTAACCAGTGAGCATTCCCCCCTTTCCAGAACATTAATCACTTCCCTCAAAGGCCAAACAGATCTGCGTAAGAATAGTAGCTTTCTTTTAAGAGTGTGTATACTCTTTAAAGTTTTCGTGGAGGGCTCGGTTATCAGCACTTCTTCCACATCTTCAATTTTATCTCCCAGTTTTTCTAAAACTATAAAATAGTTGTCAACGATGGCATCTATTAAAGCATAAGCCAGATAATCAGGCCCCATCCTCCTTACCCGCCCTTTACTGGTTCTGATTCTATCCCTTATAGGGTTAAAGACATCTCCCTCCCTCTCCTGGAATGATATAACATAGTTGGAGCCAACAATCAGACTAACCTGTTCTATATTTATTTCATTATTTTTATCATCTTGATAGAGCATTTTTAATACAATAAATAGGTAGTTCTCGAAATCCTCTATTTTGGGGCGTTGCTCAGTGTTCATAATGTCTTCTAATATTAGGGGGTGTACATCAAAGTGCTTTCCTATTTTTTCTATAATATCTGCTTGATGAACACCGTCAATATTTATCCAGGTTACGGTTGGTGTATCTTTAAATGGAAAACACTCCTCAATGGTTTTCACTTCCTTTTCTTGAAAGTGCGCTTCATCATAGTCCAAAACCCTAATTTTCACTTTTGCAGTAACCTTTTCTCCAATATGTACCAGCGTTCCCGGAGGCAGACCAACCATTTTTGAAGATTTTCTAAACAATTTGAACCTAGGCATCACAATCAACCCCGTTTATATACCGATTATAAAATTTTTTACGTATATTGAAATCGTCAGAAAATATTTTGGTGAACTCAAGTTTCCAAAATACATAGTTATTAATTAGAGAAATATCATTAAATTCGCTAAACTATACATCCGCATTTTTTATTTTTTAGGATTCTAACCTGGTCCTTAATCGAATCCACATACTCGGTTTGTATCTCATCTCCAGTTGCCAATTCTATTTTAAGAGGGCTATTGTGCTTATATCCTCTTCTCCTCATCTCACCGATAAGCTTTTCGTGTCTCAAATACAAACATTTTAGCTTACCTTTCCACCTTAAGGTTTCCGGATGCTTGGAATACCCCTTTTTACCCTGTGTCAGAATTGCCCAAATAGCGTGAAGCTCCCTATGCTCCCCCAGCAAATGATTACGACACAAATTTTCCGGCGGAATATCCCAAATACGCATAAACACCACTATCTTTTAATGCACGTAGAATTACGGTTTTAATAAATCTTTACTCTCAAATACATAAGCAATATTACTAAAAAAATAGATTCATGTTGATAAAAAGAAACAACATCTGTTTCGGAGGAGGATTTCTGTGCGATTAAAAGATAAAGTAGCCATTGTCACTGGGGCTGGTTCAGGTATTGGACGAGCCACAGCTAATCTCTTTGCTAGAGAAGGGGCAAAAGTCCTAGTTGCAGATATTGAACCAAGCTTAGGAAAAGATATTGTTGAACAGATTTCAAAAAACAAAGGAACCGCAGTTCAAGTCGTGGTCGATGTTTCCAAGGCTGACCAAGTTAAAAAGATGATTGATAAATGTATAAATAGTTTCGGAAAACTGGACATCCTGTTTAACAATGCGGGAATAGAGGGGCCAAAAGGGCTATTATGGGAAAACGAGGAGGAAGACTGGAACAAAGTAATCGACGTGAATCTGAAAGGCATATTCCTGGGCTGCAAATATGCGATTCCTCATATGATGAAGACAAAGGGTTCCATCATAAACACGGCATCAGAGCTGGGACTGGTAGGTACCACCAGCCACCCCGCGTACTCCGCCTCAAAAGGAGGAGTGATAGCGTTAACACGATCACTAGCTTTGCAGTGTGCCCCCTACGGAATCCGAGTAAACTGCATTTGCCCCGGAGCCACAGAAACCCCTCTACTTAACCGATGGATAGGTGAAAAACAAAAAAAGCAGAGAACGCAGGAAGTAATTAAAGAAATACCTTTAGGTCGCCTGGGCAAACCGATAGAAATAGCGTACGCAGCACTATACCTAGCTTCGGAAGAATCTTCCTTTACTACCGGTTCCATCCTGGTGATTGACGGTGGCTCCACTTCCCAATAAGCGAAACTCTTATTGCGAGCAGAATCCTATAAGCAAGGAGTTACTAAAAATCTCCAATTTTTACATGTACAACCATGGTAACTTCAGTTTTGACGAAGTGCAACAAGCTGATGAGAATGGATAAAATAATTTATATTAAAGAATTTAATTGATGTGAGTGATGTGTCTTCAGGACAGTAAAAAGTATTTAATCAAAAGGGAATTATCTGAATTGTTGAGGATAAGCAGTTTGATGAAATCATTTTTCAGAAATTTTAGGAGACGTTAATATGAGTAAGAATAAATCCAAACCTAATGTTAAAAGGATGGAAGCAAGCAAAGATGTGCAAAGTCTGATAGAGACTTTAAAATATGTTGATGAGGAGATTCGAGAAAATGCAATAGAAGCCCTTGGCAGGATAAGGGAGAAAGAGACAATAGAACTCCTTGTGCAAGCCTTAAGAAGTATATATTGGGAAATTCGAGAGGGAGCAGCGGAGGCACTGGGAAAAATGGGAAAAACAGTATTAGAACCAGTAACTGACGTATTAAAAGATGATGATATATACGCTAGAGGAGGAGCGGCCGAGGCACTAGGATATTTGAAGGATAAGAAGTCGATAGAATTACTTATTAAAGCTCTAAGGGATGAAGATGGCTATGTTAGGGAGAAAGCAGCAGAAGCCCTAGGAAGGTTGGCTGACAAAAAGGCAATAAACCCACTTGTTCAAGCTCTAAAAGATGAAGATAGTTATGTTAGAGCAGAAGCAATAATTGCCCTTGGGAATATAAAGGATCCAAAGGTGATTGATCCTCTTATCCAGGGTTTAAAGGATGAAAATGTAGAAGTGCGAGGAGCAGCAGCAATTGCTCTTGGCGAAACAGGAGACAAGAAGGCAGTGGAACCACTAATTCAGGCTCTGAAAGATAAAGAGAGCAGTATTAGATGGGAAGCCGCCAAGTCTCTCGGATGGTTAGGAGATAAAAGAGCGATAGAACCATTAATTCAAGCACTAAAAGATAAGGATCGGAAGGTTCAGGAAGCTGCCAAATCAGCCTTGGAGTTGATCAAAGGGGAAAGAATCCTATAATTAGGAGTAGCCTTTAGGATGCTAACCTTTTTTTGAGAATTGCTCTTCAAGCTCAAACTTCATAATCTTCCCAGTAGCCGTCCTTGGAATAGTATCCGTAATTTTCACTTTTTTCGGGATCTTGAATTCAGCTAGCTTACCCTTACAGAAATCTATTAACTCCTTCTCGCTAACAGTCTCACCCTCTTGGGGGACAATTATGGCTGTTACCGCCTTTCCCAAAACTTTGTCAGAAAGACCAATAACCGCGCATTCCTTAACCTTGGGGTGCGACGTTATCAGATCCTCTACCTCAGGGGCAAAAATCCGGTCGGTTCCACTGATTATCATATCTTCAACCCGGCCCACAACATAGAGGTGCTTGTCCTCATCGAACCGCCCGAGGTCCCCAGTGTGCCACCATCCGTTTCGAAACGCTTCTTTTGTCTTTTCAGGATTTTTGTAATATTCGGGGTTGAAAGCGGGTGATCTACAGATTATTTCACCGATTTCTCCTAAGGGCAAGTCTCTGTCCTCCTCATCCACGATTCTTAATTCGACACCAAAAATGGGGGTTCCAAGGCTGGTGAGTTTTTTCCGCTTCATCTCGGGATTGCACCAGGTGAGAAGAGCGGTGTCAGTACTACCATAGTACTCTGCTATATTGTCTGTGAAGTATTTGTAGGTGGCGTCTCTTATCTCCGTGGTTAGGGGGGCGGCGGCGTAAACTATTACTTTGAGGGAGCTGGTGTCATACTTCTGAAAGTCGGGCACCATCATCAATAGGCTAGCCATTATGGGTACAAGATTAACGTAGTTAACTTTCTCCTCCTGTATAGCTTCCAGAATTTTTTGCGGATCAATTTCCGTGATGACGTTTTTACATCCACTAATAATTCCTCCAAGCACCGTAGCCCATCCCACCCTATGGAATAGGGGAAAAACAGTAAGCAGGACCCAGCTTGAGTCCAGACCGAGCTCCATTAGCACCGGTAAAATTACAATAATATTATGATAATGGGACATTATGGTGGCTTTGGGCAGCCCCGTGGTTCCTGAGGTGTAATTTAGATACTGAGGGTCGTCTTGAAGCATGGGCACATCCGGCTCCTCGGTGGAGTAACCTGTTGCCAACTTTTCATAAGGGATGGTGACTTTTTCTTCTCCCTCACCCACGTATATGTAGTGCTTGACCGTTTTTAACTTGGGCTTTAACCCTTCCACCAGGTTTTTGAATTCGCTTTCATAGATTAGAGCTTTGGCTTCGCATTGATTTATGAGTTGTTGAATATCGTCTGGGGTAAGCCGGTAGTTTTGGGGAGCTGCGATGGCTCCAATTTTGGCTAGTGCAAAGTAGGTTTCTACCAGTTCCACATTGTTCATCAATATTGCGGCTACGAAATCACCTTTTTTTATTCCCATCTTCATTAGCCCGTGGGCTAGGCTGTTGACTCTAGTGTTAAGCTCATTGTAGGTTAAACGTTTGCCCTTACAGACTATCGCTTCCTTGTTGGGGTGCCTCCAGGTAGCTCTAACCAGCTGGTTTCCAACGGTTAGATGTTTGTTAAATTCAATACTCATAATTTTCCCTCGTTCTAGAATTTGATTCTATTTTCTGTATCGGTTTAATAACTTTTATGGTGGTTGAACTATTTACACTTTTTTAACAGATTTTACTATTAGGGCTTTTTTCAAGAACTTTAAAAAGTTGCTTTACGGATCTTACCCTTATTTAAGGTAGTTTTATAAGCGATTGTATTCTTTTAGAATACGGTGAGATTTTTGGAATTCAAAGTCACCACTCTCAGGTTGCCTAAAGAAACGATCAAGGTGCTTGAAGAACTTGCAAAAATGCTTCGCAGGGAGAAATCGGATATTATGAGGGAGGCTTTACAGATAGGTGTTCGAGAGATGAAGATAAGATTAGCCCTAGAGCTATACTCGGAAGGCAAAATTTCTTTTGGAAAAATGAGTGAGCTTACGGGTTTAGGTTACAGAGAGCTTTCCATAGAACTTAGACGGAGAAACTTTCCTCTCCGCTACGGGGAAGAGAGATTCGATGAAGAAGTCAAGCAGCTGGTAGATTAGTTGACGGCGACCTCGGACGCTGGACCCCTCATATGGCTGGGAAAGTGTGAACTTTTACACTTATTAAGGCAACTATACCGTGAAATAGCGATTCCAGAATCAGTCCACAAAGAGGCAGTGATAATCGGACTTGAAAAGGGCTACGAAAACGCCCAAATAATCAAGAAAGCCCTCAACGAAGAGTGGATAAAAGCTTACAAGGTGGATAAAAAATTCAAAGAAAAGGTAGAAACAATGGAGAAAAAAATTAGCACTGAGTTAGGTGCGGGAGAACGCGAGGCTATAGCTTTAGCCCTGGAGAAGAAGACCTCCATTTTGCTCACCAATGATGAAGACGCTTATCTTGTGGGAAAAATATTAGGCTTGAATCCTAAGGGCGTCCTCTACGTGCTCTTAAAGAGCGTAAAGGAAAAACACCTAAGCAAGAAAAAAGCGAAAGAATCCCTAAACCACATGCTTCAAGAAGGCTTCTGGCTCTCCCCAATAATCGTATACAAATTCTATCAAGCACTAAACCGCCTTTAATAACCCAATTCTAAAAAAAATTGTTCTAAAATACTTTTAAATCGGAAGTACTAAACGAAAACACGTAAAACCACTTCTGAAGGTTAAAAAATGCAATATGATGATATTATTAAAAGGCTAGAAAGCTTGAAGAACCGTTGTCCGAGACTTACCCATTTAGGACACCGCCTAAATGGTGTTCGGTTCCTGCTTCATAGGGGA
>NZ_JBRAKS010000120.1:0-10982 GCF_052745115.1 Candidatus Jordarchaeum sp. | reverse complement strand
GAAATGAAAACCAAAAAACTAATCAGACCCACCAACCGTATTTAGTACCAGAACCTATTTATATATTCTGTTAAGCTGGCAATTATAATAATCTAATATTTTAAGAAAAATAGAAAAATCTATACTATAATAAGAAATCATATTATTTTTATTATATCCTTAAATTTATATTTCGTATAGAGCGGAGAGTTCTTCGGATATTTTCATTGCCTGGAGAGTAAAATGAGTATTTTCAATCTCCATTTCAAGTATTTCAGTAATTTTTATGATTCCATTGGCTAATAGTATTGCTCTATCATACCACCCTTTTTCCAGAGCAAATTTTAAGCTCTCCGTCATGTTCACTAAAGAGTTAGCCTTATTTAGCACTAAACCACCTCAAGTGGCTTTAGTCAATTATACACAAAGACCTATTTAAGTTTTTTGTTGTTATACTACATAATTGAAATATGTTCTGTTAAAAATTATATAAATTCTAATAAATGTCAGACGATTTCCATATTGCATTATAATCAAATAGACTTTAGACCCAAAAAAGAGTGCCAATTTTACATACAATATAACGGTTCACCTATTAATCAAAGTTGATGGTTTACCGAGAAGCTACTAGTGTAATATTCTAATCTCACACACTTTTTTTAGTAAAATTAGTATCAGAGAGTTAACGGAAAGGTGGGTAACTTTGTTTCTGTCCAAGAAAGGTAAAGCGTTTCACGGGAATGAAAGAGAAAAAACAGAAAATATTGAAAATATGACAAAAATACTATTTGAGGAAGTTTCCAATCTCAACCGTCGATTTAAGATTTTGGAGCACCAAGTGAAAATTATAATTCAGGAAGTATACGGCATTAGAAAAATAGATACCGAAGACTCTGGTAAGAAGATTATCTCAACGCAGCAATCAGCCTCCGAAATTGTGAACAAAAGCGAGAACAGTAAATCATCCATTATCGCTGAAGATCTGCTCTCACATGCTCCGGTTTCGTCCCCCCCTTCCTCAAATGACTTTTTCTCTCCGCCTTTATCTCTTAAATCAGAGAAGGATATCACTTCTCCCGCCTCCCACCGCTTTACCGCCTCTCCTTCCGAATCCGCACATCCTCCAAAATTTCCCACCTTTCCTAGCCCCTCTCCGGATGAGGAAAAAGAGAGTGAACTAGCACAAAAAGACACTATCTACCACATAATACCCCGAGTTAAACTTGCAACAAAATCTCGGAGCAATAAGTCTGTAAAAACAGAGGAATAGCAAAACAAAGAAACCACTTGAAATTGACTGAAAAGGCCACATTTTAAAAATCGCTATATTGTTTAAATTTGTAGAATCTTTCTCTATATCATAGAACGGTAATCTAGCTCTTTCATGAATAGCCCGGGCGAATCACGTTTTCCTCTTTCATTATATTTTTAAATCCTTGATACAATTTAACTATCGGACAAAGTGCTCTCCCCGAGAGAAAGGACAATCTAAGTTTAAAGGTTAAATCTAATCTTAAACCATAAGGTTCCCGGATAAAACCCGGTACCCTTGGAAAAACTCGGTATGGGACAAGTGGCGGAGCAAACCAATATTTAACAGAATATGATTATAAGATAAATCAATATTCACATAATCTTCTCTAGTGATATTCGCATGGTTCCAACATTTATGAAATAGGGTATTGGCTGGCCTCCTGAATTAAGTGAATAATAAAAACTTACCGGGTTTTGATATTCTGGTAGTAAATAAGGTAAGCATATTTGCCAAATATATTTGGGGGTAAATTAATGGCTCTAGACCCGTGGGTAATAAGTTTGTTGGCCTCCATAACATTCCTAGGCCTTGGTATACTTCTCATAATTCTTGAAGCTAAACTGGGAATAGGAATCCTCGCGGTGGGCGGAATAGCCTGCGTAGCGATCGCAGTAATCATACTATTCCGTATACAAAATGTCCCAGATGAATACGTATTCTATGTGGATATACTGAAATATACAATTATGATATCCGGCATAGTGCTAAGCGTCTTTTTCGGATACATAGCCTATAAAGGATACCAGACAAAAAAACTGGCGCCCAAATTAGAAGCCGAATCACTAATAGGCAAAATTGGAATAGCCAAAACCGACATCGATCCTAAAGGCCAAGTAAATCTGGAAGGAGAACTATGGAGCGCAGTATGTAAACAAAAACCCTACGCCTACGAGGGAGAAGAAGTCGAGGTAATAGGCTTTGAGGGTTTAACACTCATAGTAAGACCAGGAATATACAAGAAAATAGACCAAGAAATGGTGGACGAAAAAAGAAAGAAAACCTCAAAATGGAAGAAATCCAAAAAACCTTAACAAGCCTACGAATCTTATTTTTTATATTACTCTTTTACTGGAGTATAAACTATTCCGGTTTTCCTCTAATAAAATTCAAATACTGTACAACTTCACTTATCTTTGAGATGATTCCATTTGCTGCTAGTTTCCACCGCCAAACACAACATCCAAGAACTAAAACAGATAGAAGAATACGTTGACGGCTACGAACTAGGAATCGGCTTAGAAGAAAAAAACAGAAAGCTATGCGAAGAACTAGGCGAAAAAATCTTCACCATCCACAACCTCCCCGCAATCAGAACAGACCACGACAAAAACTTCATGATGAACCCCGCGGTCGACCCCCAAGGCTCCGCACGAATGGTAAAAAAAATGGTAGAACGAGTAAACAGCTTCCTACCCGAATGGAAACTCTACGGGATACACGGAGGCCTCCGAGGAAAAATAAAAGGCCCCAACGACTTCGTAATAAAAGGCCCCAAACTAACAGTTCAACAATGTATAAAAAACATTTCACGATTCAGCCACCTACTAAAAAAAGAAAACCTTCTAACCACAGTCGCCTTAGAAAACATTTACGGAGCAGATAATGATTCACCAGCCATCGGAATGGACGAAACCGAACTAGGCGAAATCGCAAAACACATAGATCTACTACTCGACCTCGGACACATGGCAGTAAACTGCGCATACCAAAACACCAACCTCAACCAGATGAACTTCAATAACCTACCCCTAAAAGAAGTACACATAAGCTTCCTAAGATCAGAAATAAAAAAATACTCCGTAAAATATCTAGACAAAAATTTGATGTACTGGGATCACCACCCCTACACCGAAACAGAAGTAAACCAGCAAATACTAGAAGTAGCCCAAAAAATGAAAAAAAGAACAGAAATCATCACCATAGAAATAACCGGAACACCCGAAGAAATAGAATCATCACTGGAAAAATTACAGATCCTAAGATAAAAGCCACCCACTTTTTCCTTAGTTTATTTAAATCCTGATGTTAATCTCATAAGGTAGTATACAATCCCACTCTACTACTCGTTCTATATGAAATCTTTATAAAGAAATGTATAAAATTTGGGAGTTAAAATTACTTAATATATTTTTACAAATTTATGAAATTTATAAAAATCATAGATAAAATTGAGATGATTATAAAAAAATTTTTAAAATAATCCATAAAAGAAATCAAAGAGATATCTAAGAATTAAAAAAGTTGAGGGAATAGACCTTGGAAAAGAAGCCGTTCTGGTTCGGAATTTTAGTTTTCCTTCCCTCTTGGGCATTGGCGAACGGTTTACTTTTTTTGCCTAGGACCAGTCAAATCGATGTTACTATACTTGTGCTTTCATTCGTCGAGTTAATTGGTATAGTTTTAATTATTGGGGTTCTGCTTTTCGAGTTTAAATTCGATTCTTACTGGAAAAAAATAGTTATAATGGGTGTATCGGTTTTGTTGGTGGGATATTGGATTATTAATCCCGTAATTTTCTATTTCTTTCCCCAACCAGCTATTCCCCTTGACTTTTTGAGGCAACTGTTTATATTTATGCCTCCAATTTGGATTCAGCTTATTCCCGCTGCCACTGAAATACTCGGAATAATCATAATATTAACAAGTATAAAATTTAGTAAACAAAAATTAAATGAGACAAAAATTACAAGGTAAAGGGAAGTACCGAGCTTTGAAAATAGAAAATCTAGAGAAACAAATCTCCCTGTTAAACGATTCAGACAGAATGAAGCGGAGCCATGCTGCCTTCAATGTTGCCAGATACGCGATGCTGGGAGTACTCGATAAGAAGGCTCTAGAGCCTTTGACAAAACTGCTAAAGGATGCGGATCGCGAGGTTCGTATGAATTCTGCGTTTGCTGTTGGAGAATACGCTTCCCACAATATTTTTGATAAGGCCATCCCAAGGCTGTTAGTTAAGCTGTTAAAAGACTGGAGTAGCAAGGTTCGCTGCCGAGCCACTACCTCGCTAGGCGAGTATGCTAAGATGGGTTTTTACAATAAAAAAATCATTAAGCCCCTTCTCAGATTTCTTACTGATGATGATAAGGAGCTCCGTGCAAATGCGGCTTGGACCCTGGGAATATACGCTGTAAAAGATATCCTAGAAAAAAATAACTCTGATATTGTAGAGAAAATACTAAAAACTCGTGACCCCAATGTTAAAATCGGGCTCTCCCTAGCCGCAGGGGAATGTGCCTGGAATAATGGGCAAATAAGGGAGAGAGTTCTGGAAGCATTCATTGGACTTTTAAACCATGAGGATTTCCAGGTTCGAGAGGGAATCGCCTTCATAATAGGGCAAAACGCGGAACAAAAACATACCGATAAAAGAATTCTGAATCCCCTCCTCGACTTGTTAAGGGATAGCCATCCTGCGGTTCGCATTAATGCCATTTTTGCTCTCGTAATGTACGCTAGGAGAGGAATAAAAACAAAATATCTAGTAAAAAAACTTTCAAATTTAACCAGAGACCCCGATAAAGACGTGAAAGAAACTCTTCAAAACTTTCTTTATAAAATAAACCTTGAAAAGAGTTCTAATGCAAACTCTGTTTGAAATAGAATTTTAAGATTGTTAAAACGATGAACATTTTTTCCTCAAAATTACGCGGGGTTGTTTTTGCGTATTTCTGCTAGTTTGTCAAAAGATTTCTTTAGCGGTTCGTATATTTCTCTGTATATTTCATACAGCTTCGTGTAGAGCTTGTGGCGCTCTGGGTTGGGATTGAAAACTTTCTTCACTTTTGCCAGTTCATCACAAGTTCTGAACAGGTCTTGAAATATTCCTACGCCGTTTCCGGCCATTATTGCGTCTCCTAGAGTTTCACCATCGGCACTTACCTGGTGGATTGGTTTGTTGAATACGTCGGCCTTTATCTGGAGCCACAAATCACTCTTTGAGCCTCCACCGGTGGCTCTTAATTCTTCGATCCTCACTCCTCCTTTCTCAGCGATTTCCATGCTGTGGCGAAGGCCGTAGGCTACCGATTCCAGAATTGCTCGAATAATATGTGCTCTTCTATGAGTTAGATACAATCCAAAGATGACTCCTCTGGCATTAGCATTCCAGATGGGGCTCCTTTCACCGGCAATATAGGGTAGAATAATTAAGCCGTCTGATCCTGGGGGAATCTTGGAGGCTTCAAGATCCATGATTTGATAAGGGTCTAGTCCTTGCTTTTTTACTGATTCTAGTTCCAAGTAGCTGAAGACGTCTCTGAACCATCTTAGTAGACCGCCACAAGCGGTCATGGCTCCACTCACTACGTAGAATCCCATTTCGCCCTCAGAGAAGAGTCCCTTATCACGTAGTTTGGGATAGGGCTTGTCTGTGCAAATCATTAGTGCGCAGCTGTGTCCGGTAAATTCAACTGCTCGTCCCGCTTTGACTACGCCCGCTCCTAGCATTGCCGAAAAGGCGTCGGAAGCTCCAGCCACTACGGGTGTGCCCTCAGCCAACTGTGTTTCCTGTGCAGCCTTTGGTGTGACTTCTCCGATAACTTCTGAAAAGAAGTGGCTCTCAGGAAACATGTCAGGGTCAATGAATTTTTGAATCTCTGGGTTAACCATAGCTAGATTCTGGGTTATGTCTGAAGTAAACTGGTCAGTCAACTTCTGATTAATGAAACCATTTCCTGAAAGAAACTTGTATGTTTTTTTGAATATGTCTGGCTCATTTTCAAAAATCCACTTGAGCTTTGGTAAAGGGTCGTGCAACTTGCCTCCCCGAGCATCCATCCAAATTATGGCCGGTCTTAGTGGCTCTCCTCTCTCATCTACGGGCAGCACAACGGGAAAAAGGGAGCTTACACATATCCCTGCTATCTTATTCTTTGCACTGGATTCGGTTTTAGTCAAAATTTCACGAATAGATTGCTTCGTTAGCTCCCACCAGAGCTGAGGAGAGTGTTCAGCCCAACCGGGTTTTGGATGCATGGTTTGATATTCTCTATTGGCTTTAGCTATAATCCTTCCAGTCGTGTCGTAGAGGACTGATTTAACAGCGGTTGTTCCAACATCTATGCCAAGAAGATACTCAGTGTTCTGTTGGCCTCTACTCATTTTAATTCCTTCATAGCTTCTTCCACGGTTACGTTCTCGTGGACTATCTTGGCTATAGCTCTGGTCATTGCCGTTGGATTCTCGTACTGCCAGATATTTCTACCAAATACCACACCCTTTCCACCCGCATCAATAGCGCCTTTTACGACTTCCAGGACATCTTTGGCAGTGTCCATTTTTGACCCCCCAGCAATCAAAACCGGTATCTGGCAGGTCTCTGTCACTCTTCTGAAGCTTTCCGGGCTTCCAGTATAATTGGTTTTGATGAAGTCGGCTCCATACTCTTGCCCAATTCGGGCCGCAAAAGACACGTGGTTGACATCGTAAGCGTCTTTAACAATTTCACCGGGCATGGGAAGAGTTTCTGCTAGTAGGGGCATCCCCCACTCTTCACATTCCTCTGCCACGTTTCCCAGAATCTCAAGAGTAGCAGCTTCACAAGGAGCTCCGAAGAATCCCATCACAATGACTCCATCTACACCCATAGTAACCGCTTCCTCCACGCTATACAGTAAACTCCAATCCGTTACGTTGGCAAAATCCAAGAGACTATAAATGCTTCCACCACTATCGATACGCAGTATCGTTCCAACACGTCCAAGCATAAGATCATAAAATTGTTTCATTACGCCAAAGGTGGTCATTATCGCGTCGGCACCACCTTCTATCACCTTCTCGATGGTCTCCCTCGGATTTTCTAATCCCTGCATTGGACCAAAAGTGGAAGCGTGGTCCATGGCAACAACCAGTGCCCGACCATCCTTTTTGAAAATCCTACCTAACCTTAACTTTTTACCTACGTATGTCATATCTTCTACCACCTATAATTTCTTACAGGTTGTTTATGATTTCATATAACTGTTTAAGGAGGTATTATCATTACTTTTAGTCCTTCTTTATTTTCTTGGACTTGAAAGGCTTTGTGTATTTCATCTAGAGTGAATCTGTGTGTTATGAATTCGGCTACGGGAACCTTTTTTGAGGCAATCAAATCTAAAGCTTCCTGATAGAGTTGTAGATTAATCTCTATGGTTCCTATCCAATTGCTTCCCGTTAGTTCGACTTCTCTGTAGTGGATTATGTTTGGGTCTAGTTGAACTATGCTGCCTTGCGGTGCGCCCCCGAATATAACCACTCTTCCTCCTTTCCTGACAATGTTTAATCCTTGCTCTATCGCTGTTGGATTACCTATTGAGACGATTACTGAGTCGGTTCCCCAATCCTTTGTTAACTTTTTTATCGCTTCTATCGGGTTTTCCTTAGAGGCGTTTACAACATGGTCTGCGCCGAATTTTTCCGCGTATTCTAATCTTTCTTCTGCCACTTCGCTTACGATGACTTTTGCGCCGACAGATTTTGCTATCATCATTAATTGTAACCCCATTTGTCCGGCACCAATTATGGCAACAGTGTCTCCCGCTTTTACCTTGGCTCTGTCTTTTACTGCGTGTAAGCAATCTGCCAGGGGCTCCACGAATGTGCCTTCCTCGTAAGATACTTTATCCGGGAGTTCAAGAACCATACCGGAATTCAAGTATCCCTTATCTAACTTGGCATACTCCGCATAGCCCTCAAATCCCGCACCAGCAATACGCATACCCACTTTCCAATTTTCAACATTATCTCCAATCTTCACTACATCGCCTGTCCACTCATGTCCCAAATTAACCGGATAACTGTGCACCGATTGATTTCCTGTTCTATATTTCCGTACATCTGTGGGACACACCGCACAAACCTTCACCTTCACTAGGGCATCATTAGGTCCTATTTCTGGAATGTCTATTTCAACCACTCTTAAATCTCCCTTTCCATAGAGTAATGCTGACTTCAATAAAAATACCTCCTATCGGGTACCAGTTTCTTAGCCTAATCCAGTACCGATTCTTGAATAATTTCTACCTCTATTTAAATTAACCTATAAATAAAATATGGGATTTAATGGTTCCGTTAAAACTAATAGCAGATTCTCTAAACAGCCGGGCTATTTTTAATACACCGAGGAAAACTTGGAATAAATAAAGAGTCTACATACTAAACAGAGAAAACAATCGGGATTTGTATTATCTAATTTCTTGTCTTCCGGTCATTTCCTCAATCTCGATTTCGTAAACATAAAATTGCATTCCTCCACCCTCATCACTGGGTGGAGCTCGAATCCCTGATACGGTGCTTAGAAAATTCTCCATCCTTTCTCTGGCAATGGCTGCATCCTCTTCTCCCATGAAGGGTTCAAAAAATTTTTCAAAAAGAATTCTTAACCCTCTCTGAAAGTCCTCCACAAACTTGGCTTTACCGTAAACTATAACGCTTTTCCATGAGCCATTCCCATAAATCTCATCTGTTTGAAAGCAAACTCTGGGATTTTTTTCCAAGTATTGGGTCTTTTTACCTCTTCCCGAATGAATGTAGATTTTGCCCTCATGGTACGCATAAGAAACAGGAACCACGTAAGGCTGATCGTTAACCGATACCCCCAATCTACCTACCCTATTTCTGGAAACCAATTCTTCTATTTCATTTTGCTCAAGTTCTAATATTCTTCCATGTGAAGAGGCCATTAAATCTTTCATGATTTCTCACCAAAACAATTTCTAGAAGGGAATAAGGGAGACCCCTAATAATCAAAATCGAACTTTTCTTTACCTACTTTAATTTAGTTTGTGATGTTTTAGATTTTTCCCTTTTAGCAAATCTTTCTTAGATTTTTCTGGGTGCGAAATACTTTTTCATATTAAATTTGATTCTGGATATTAATTGTTCTGGGTCTTCTGAGGATAGATAAAATTCTGTAATAATTCCCGCCATTCTTTTCATATACAGGTATGGTTTTGTACCAGAAGTAGCAAAAAGAGACGTCCCCCACAGTCTAATGCCCCATCCCGGAGCATACTCAATCCTTTTGTACGGTCTCAGGTCAATTTCATACAATGTATCATAGCGGATTGTTATTGTGAACGGGAAGAATTTAATCTGTAACCGATCCCTTCTAACAACGTACCTCATTTTATAGTAGACAATTCCAATGTAAACCAAAAATATGGTAATAGCAAGATATATTAGAGCTAGTATTTGAACCGTGCTTAGAGAAGTGTTGAATAACTGCTGGAGCGAAAATTGGCCGAATGCGTATACTAGGACGCCGAAAATTATTACACTGAGAAAAACTATGAAGATTATTCGGTATGCAAAAACCCTTGAGAACGGCGCTTCCTCAACATAAATATACGTAATTTTTGCCCTCTCCTAGAAATAAAATATTATTATTTCTATTATACGTATCATGTATAATTATGTAAAAATAAAATTATAAATTATTCCCCCCAGAAATAAAATGTTGAAAGCCAGTGAAACCCATGATAGAAAATGAAAAAATTTCAATTATAAGCAATGGAGTACGCTTAGGTGGGACACTCTTTTACCCCGACACCCCTAAACCAGTGCCCGGAGTTTGTATCTGTCACGGAATCCCCCGAGAGAACAAGCCCGTTGAAGAAAAGGGTTACCCCTTTCTGGCAAAAAAGTTCTGTGAGAAAAATTGCGCAGCCCTAATTTTCAACTTTCAGGGAACCTCTGGAAGCGAAGGCGAATTCAGCTTTTCCAACTGGTCTCGCAACGTTCTTGACGCCATATCCCATTTAGCCTCCAATCCACGAGTCAACCCCGAAAGGTTAGGATTAGTGAGTTTCAGCGCAGGCGCATTTGTATCCTGGGCCGTCGTAGCTAATGACCAGAGAATAAAGGCTTTCGCAAGCTGCTCAAGCCCCTCCGATCTAGCAAAAATCCCCTTTATCGGAGAAGGAATCAAGTACGCAGAAAAATATGAAATCTTGAAAATAACAGATATTAAAAAAGCACTCAAAGAACTGAAAAACGATTTGCGGGAACTAAACCCTCTCAAATGGGCGGAAAAAATTTCACCCCGACCGGTTCTAATAGTTCACGGAGACCAGGACGAGGTTGTCCCGGTTCAGAGTGCCCACGATCTATACCAGAAAGCTAAGGAACCTAAAAAAATTCTAATTTTCAAAAACGTGAACCACCAAATCAGAAAGAATCAGGAAGCCATGGACACCGTGGTGGACTGGACGGTTAAAAACATTTAAACCAAAACCTGAAATTCTTTATAAATATATTAAATTACATCTTTTAAAATCAATTTTTCTAAAATTATTAAAATATTTTCTCATACTTATACAGGAAACTTTTCCATTTTGCCGCTTAAAAAAATTTTAAAGGTCTGAAAAACACCTTAGAATTATTGCGGAACAGCCAACTCTCAGGACCTGATCATAGATGAACTACCTCAAATTTATTGCCCTACTGTTAATCATTCTTCTTCTAGTGCCGTTCCTAACCTTTCTGTTTTATGGTTTCCTACCATTTCTCCCAGGAAATCCGACTTTCGATAAGCCTAAAAACATACATTTAACCTATCAACAAAATGACCCAGCAACCACTGTAACCATAATGTGGCAGACAAAAAATCCTACCACAGGAGATACTGTCTTATATGATGAAGTCCCTCGGGGAGGCAGTGGTTTGGAATTTTGTTTTGTTTTTTGTGTTTTTTAGTCTTGTGGCT
>NZ_JBRAKS010000119.1:0-11026 GCF_052745115.1 Candidatus Jordarchaeum sp. | reverse complement strand
CCTACATAAGACAAACAACAACCAGAAAAACTACATACCTAAGACGGGGTCCCGACAAAGCGTCAAAACTTATAAATGATTCCAAACAAGGCTCCAAGATCCAGAGCATTGATGAAGAGGAAGCAGCAATAAATCTAATCAACGCTTGGTGCAATCTAGGAAACATTTACAAGTTTATAGATCTTCCAAACGAAGCTCTCAAATGCTTTGATGAAGCCTTAAAACTCCGACATGAAGACCCCCTTGCTCTACGCGAAATGGGCGAAATATACCAAGAAATAGGAGAGTATCAAAAAAGCCTCAAATACCTGAACAAATGTGTAGAAATCGATCCAAACAATGTACAAGCGTGGATTGGACTAGGAATAATATATGAAATAATGGATAAACTCGAAAACTCAATAGAATGTTATCGAAACGCTTTAAATTCAGACCCAAAAAACCCAACTGCATGGTATAATCTAGGGGTTATATACGACAAACTGGCAAAAGAAGAAATGGCACTTGAGTGTTATAGAAAATCCCTAAAAAACGACCCAGAAAACAAACGTGCATGGGTTAACCTAGGCAACTATCACCTAAAACGCCTTAAACTAGAAAAGGCAATCATATACTATGAAAAAGCGATTGAGATAGATCCCTACTATGAAAAAGCTTGGTATTATGCAAATTTAGCATGGGATCTTCTCCAGGGCACCGATAAACAAAAAAAGAAACATTTGAAGATTCTAAACTTGCTTTTAAAAATGTTCGAAAAATTTGCGAGAGAAAGTAATTACTAGTTTAATGAATATCTTTATTTTTCCGAATCATGTTCTCATATTAAAATCTAGAATATTTTTTGCTTGAAATCTAATTTTATCTTTGATACAAATAATTAAATTTAAGAATACACTAACTTTATCAATTTTCACTTGGATATAATATTTTTACTGAGGTGAAAGAATTGAGTTCCGATCATACATATAAATTTCGAAGGGAGACTGAAGAAAATTTGGGCGAAAATGGAAGAAGAAAAAATAGACGTCATTATCGGAACCCGTTTAAGAACACTAGGCTACGTTTCAGGAGCCTTTATACCATGGCGTTCGGCAATTATTATCCCACTAAATGGGGAACCTGAAATATTCACCCTGCTGCTCGACGTAGAAAGAGTAAAAGACGATAGTTGGATTAAAAACGTGAATATCTGGGGGCCTGCTGAAGCAATGTACCTGGAGCCCCAAATCGCAGAATCCATCAAAAAACTCGGTTACGAAAAAGGCAAAATAGGCGTTGAGTACGGACAAGAAATGATACTTGCATCAGGACATATACTGGCCGCAGAATACGATAAACTAAAAAATCTTCTACCTGCAGCAGAATTCAAAAACTCCACACCAATTATAGACTACATTACCAGTATAAAAGAACCAGAGGAAATTAAACTTTTAAGAAGAGCCTCTGAAATAACCGACGTGGGACAGAAAGCGGTAAAAGATGAGCTTTGTGTGGGCATGACCGAAACAGAAGTTGCAGGAATTGCGGAGTATGCTATGAGAAAAGCAGGAAGTGACTGGGCCTGGACTCTTACTGGTGGTCAAGAAATCGCATCCGGCTACAGAACCGCCTACGCTATGGGTGGATGTACACCAGCAACCACAAAAATAATTCAACCAGAAGATAATGTACTTGTTGATCTACACTCAATGTATCAATTATACTATGGTGACTTATCCCACAACTATTTTGTAGATCAACCAACAAAAGAACAGAAAAAACTTGCAGATGCATACGTAGAAATCAGTTACACCCTAATCGATTCAATGCAAGCAGGAGCAAATCGAGGTGAAATTGCGTCTAATCTTGTTAATATCGCTACAAAGCATGGTTATGGAAACGATATACTATTTGCCTTTTCCCATGGTTTCGGCGGTGTGGGTAACGAGTCTTATCCGATAATTGTGGATTTGGAGCCTTGGAACGAGATGGAACTGGAAGCGAACATGGTGGAGATAGCGGCGGTGGTTCTGAATAAACCTGGTGTTGGAGGATTTAGACTTGAGAGGCCGGTTTGGATAAAGGAGAGTAGTAACGAGGTTCTGCCCAAAACACCTATAGAACCGGAAATAATTGGCTGAATGCTTTTAAAATTCCGAATAGTGAGACAATTAATTACCTTAGTCTTCCCTTCTTTGATTCAGTCTCTTATTCTGATTGTAAAATTTTTTAGAATCTTGATCTTATGAGAGCTAAAGGAATATTTCAAAATTTAGTAACTTGTTTACTAATTTTTGGGGAACGGATTTTTAGTTTTTTCTTCTTTTTGTGAATAGGTTATTATTTTTAAAGTATTGTTTTTTAATAAATTCTTGTTTATGTAATGTATTAATTTTACTTTCTTCTCCGTCTTTTCCGTCTCTGTCTTCGTAGTCTCTTTTTCTTCCATTTCTCTCTCATAAATAGCACTCTCAGAGTAAATACTCGTATATCTTTCAGTTTAAATCGGAGATACAGAGTAAGTTCATTAAACTAAACCCTCTTAATAAATATTTTTTATTCTCAATTACTAGCCTTTTAAGAAGTTTTTTCTAATTTTCCGGTTAGAAAATTCTGGTTCATATTTTATGTAAATTACTCCTGAGGAGAGAAAAAGGAGGCTACCAATGTTCACTTTAACTCTCCTAGACTAGTTGAAGCCGTTGCGGTCTGATTTTAATAAACTTTTTATTCTTCCTAATTTACATATTATTAATACTTTTCATAGGAGGGATAAGTATTGGAGAAACCTTGGTTGAAACTTTGGCCAAGCGGAGTTCCCAAATCTCTTAAATATCCTGAAATGCCCGTGTATAACTTTTTAAGCCGGGCTGCCAAAAAAATTCCGAATAGAATTTTGAGTATATACAACGACCGTGAAATCACTTATGGAGAATATGAAGAACTAACTAATCGATTCGCATCTGCTCTAATCGAGTTGGGAGTCAAAAAAGGAGACAGAATTGCCATACACCTACTGAACGTTCCCCAATTTGTAATCAGCTATTTTGGGGCACTGAAAGCCGGGGCAACCATCTTTCCCTGTAACCCCTTACTTGTTGAGAGAGAGCTAGAAACACTGCTCAACGACTCTGGAACAGAAACCATAATCACATTCGATATTGATTTAACCTACAAAAAAGTAGAAAGTGTAAAAGACAAAACAAAACTAAGAAACGTAATTAAAACAGGCCTCGACGACTATCTGCTTTTCCCAGAAAAAATTTTATCACCAGACACAGAGCGGAAAAAGACTGAAGAAGCAAAAAAGAATGATGACTACCTATTTCCCGAACTGCTCAAAGTAGAAACAAAAACCACCGGAGTAAAAGTCAACCCCAAAGAAGATCTAGCTCATTTAAGCTATACCGGAGGAACCACCGGAACACCAAAAGGGGTAATGCTAACACATTTTAACGTAACTGCAAACATAATGCAAAACACCTTCTGGATGATACCCCTTACCGCAGAAAGAGACATTGACATTCCCATATGGCAAAAAGTAATGATGAAAACCGAAAAAAGCGACGAAGAAATAGCCGAGGAGCTCCAAGCCGAAGGTATCGAAGCCACCCCCGAGGATGTAGCCCGTCTAATAAATAAAAGACGCTTAACCTTCGCCGCCGTACCCTGGTTCCACGCCATGGGCATGATCGCCTACCTGTGCCTACCCATCTGTAACATGCAAACCATGGTGATATTTCTACGCTTCGATCCCAAAGAATACCTAGAAGCAATCGAAAAATACAAACCAGACGCAATTGGGGGGGCTCCACCCATGTTTGTGCCCTTGTTAAACCACCCAGACTTTAAAAAATACGATTTGTCCTCGGTGAAACTCATAGCCTCAGGAGCCGCCCCCCTTCCAGTCACAAACTTAAAGCGCCTTCAAGAAGCTACAAGCGGAACAGTAATTGAAGCTTATGGTTTAACAGAAGTGACTATGGGAGTTCTCTATAATCCTGCTTCTAAAGATGCTGTAAGGAAACCAGGGTCGGTTGGTATGCCCCTAATTGATACAGATGCAAAGATTGTCGATGCTGAGACCGGAACCAAAGAGCTTTCTCCTGGAGAATTGGGTGAGATTGTTGTTAAAGGTCCTCAGATCATGAAAGGGTACTGGAATAAGCCGGAAGAAACAAAAAACGTGCTTAGGGAAGGTTGGCTTCACACTGGAGATCTGGGAAAGATGGATGAGGATGGTTACTTCTACATTGTGGATCGTAAAAAGGACATGTTGAAATACAAGGGCTATTCCGTCTTTCCGCGGGACATTGAGGAGGTGCTTCATGAGCATCCGGCTGTTAAAGAGTGTGCCGTTATTGGGAAACCTGACGAGAGTGTGGGTGAGCTTCCTGTTGCTTTTGTAGTATTGAAGGAGGGTGCTTCTGCCACTAAAGAAGAGCTTATTGATTATGTTTCGGAGCGGGTGGCTCCTTACAAGAAAATCAGGGATGTTATTTTCAAAGATATGCTGCCTATTAGTTTAGCTGGGAAGGTTCTCAGAAGGGTTCTGAGAGAAGAGATTTCAAAAATGTCCTAAGTCCCACCTCATCTGCTAAACGATTCTTCTTTCTTTTTTTGGAGATTTTCAATCTATTGGAATTTTTTTCCCTTTTATCAGTTTTTCTAAATCATATCTTTTATCTTTGAGTCTTATTATGTATTTTTCAATTTGGGGTGGGACTTCTTGTGTTTTGTAGGTTTCTCGAAGCACATTGGCGGTTACGGGGCTGAGTCTGACAATGTCGAATAGGGTTATTATGCCCACCAGTTTTTCTTCACTCAAGATTGGTAGTTTTTTGATTCTATTTAAAATTATGATTTTTACGGCGTCTTCAACCATCATTTCTGGTTTTCCGGTGATGAGTGGGGTTGACATTACTTCTTTGACCTTGGTTTTTTCCGGTTCTCGTTTTTCAACTACAATTCTTCTCAGTATATCTCTCTCGGTTAGAATGCCTACTGGTTTTCCTTCATCAACTGCAATGATGCAGCCGACTCCTCTTTCGTTCATTTTTTTGGTGGCGTTTAGTACATTATCATGAACCTCAATAGTTAGAACATCCTTAATCATGACATCTTCAATTTTAACAGACAAAATACACACCTCTAACTTTGAAAGTTTATCAGATACTCTAATCTATTCGTGGGGAACATAAGGTTTAAACGTATCGATATCTTTACAGATCTCAACTCTTATCAATTTACAAATTATTCCTGTTCAAAACAAACTATAAAATGGAGAAAAAAAATTTGAGGGCGTTTTTATGCAGGGATTTTCAGTGTAATTCATCTTCCGCCTCTTCTAGGCTCTCCGCGATATGAACTTTCTCTTAAAGAAACTTTTTAAAGATTGCTAAGCGATGCAAGGGCTTATTAAATGGGGGTGGAATAGATAGAATATTCTTGAGAACCATGGTGATGTTCCATTTTATCCCAATAGTGTAGGTCCCGAAACAGTGGCGTTAATGACTCGTATTGCAGCCCGTTTAAAAGAGAAATCGATTTGCCTTTGGGGATACGTTTTACGAAATGATACTATTGCATCTCTATCCATAACACATTTGGTTGGTGGGAAATTTGTGAGGGTGAACATACTCCGCGGAGCTATAATGACCGATCAGGGCATAATTGAATCCGAGGCTTATAATGTACTGCGGTTCAGAAAGGCTCTGGGGGCGAAGGATGTTAAAATATTTGCTGATATTTATGTTAAACACGCCATACAGTTGAGGGAGCGGCCAATATCTTAAATCTTTAAGTAAGAGTTCTGAAAAGTTTATTAGAATAAATTACGACTTTTTGTAGAGGAGTTGAGAGCTTATGAGTAGTTTAGAGAAGGTTTTTACCCCCATCGAAATTAAGGGGTTAAAAATTCCCAACAGGATTGTTTTTCCACCAACGGACACCAACTTCGGAACAGCCGATGGATTCGTTACGAAAAGGGAGTTGAACTATTATAACCAAATCTCGGGAGGAGGGTCAGGGCTCACTATAGTAGGAGCTAGCGCCGTGATGGAGAATGGCCGCGGTTTTCCAAATATTTTGAATGTTTATGCTGATCGATACATTGAGGGTTTAAGTAAGCTCTTTGCGGTTATAAAGAGAAACGGTTCTGTTCCCGCAATACAATTGTCTCATGCGGGGCGACAGGCTTGGATGCCTAGCTTCGAGCCTGTAGCACCTTCTCCCATTCCATGCACTTTAAAAAGCGAGGGGCAAGGTTTGGTTATGGAAATGGCGAAACCTAGAGAGTTGAGCCTGACGGAAATTGAGGAAATCGAGGATGCGTTTGCAGAAGCAGCGGTTAGAGCTAAGAAAGCGGGGGCGGAGTTTATTGAGTTTCATGGCTGTCATGGCTACCTGATCCACCAGTTTCTCTCGCCGCTTTCAAATAAGAGGACGGATGATTATGGAGGAATTCTAGAAAACCGGGCTCGATTTATTGTGAACATAATTATGAAGACTAGGGAGAGTGTTGGCGAGAATTTTCCCCTATGCTGTAGGATTAGTGCTGAGGGCCGTGTTGAGGGCGATTTGACCCTAGAAGAATCAAAGAAACTAGCTCTGATGCTGATTGAAGCGGGGATTGACGTTTTGCATATTTCAAGTGGAAGATTTGAGAACATCGACTATATCTCCCCAACTAGGGAAATCGGTGAATGTGTTAATGTTCCATTAGCTGAAGGCATTAAGGAGTGTGTCGATGTGCCGATTATAGTAGTAGGTGCTATTTTTGATCTTAAAACGGCTGAGAAAATAATTGAGGAAGGGAAGGCGGACATGGTTGCTTTGGGACGGGCGCAAATCGCGGACCCAGAAATCGTAAATAAGTCCAAGCGAGGAGAATTCGATTCCATAGTTAAGTGTACTGTGTGTAATGAGTGTGGTTTATCGCTTTATATGGAGCCAGGAATACGATGTGTTGTGAATAAAAATTTACCAAAAATTTCCCCGGAGACCCTACGCATTAGAGTTTAACTTATTAAATTTCCTAATTTTGAGATGCCCCCCGGAAATTTTAGGTGAAGATTTTTTTTCTTTTCGTTGCCTTTTTTAGGCGTTCTTCTAATATCTCTACGCCTATTCCCGGCTTTTGGGGGACGGTTATGGTCCCATCACGGTTAAGTTGGAATGGGGGGTCCACTACGTCCTCGGCGTAATATCTATTACTGGCTGAGATATCATTGGGTAATTTATAGTTTGGCAGGCTTGCCACGGCTACATTTATTGCCCGTCCGATTCCGGTTTCAAGCATACCACCACACCACACGGGTACTTCCTTTTCTTGGCAGTAATCGTGTATTTTTTTCGTTTTTTGAATTCCCCCGACTCTGCCGACTTTTATGTTGATTATTTTACAACTACCTAGTTTTAGTGCTGCTTGGGCTGCATGCAGATTGGGAATGCTTTCATCAAGGCATATTGGAGTTTTCATTTTGGACTGGAGTTCGGCATGATAGACAAGATCATCGTAATCCAAGGGTTGCTCTATCATTAAAAGATTGTATTTATCAAGTTCTTGGAGATGTTCAGCATCCCTGATTGTGTAGGCGCCATTTGCATCTACTATTAAATTTATGTCAGGATAAGCTTCTCTTACCTTTTTCACCACCTCAAGATCCCATTGTGGTTTTATCTTAATTTTTATCCTGCGATATCCTTCTTCTAAGTAGTTCTCAATGTTTTTTAGTAGTTTATCAACGTTCTCTTGTATTCCTATACTCACCCCACTCTCGATTCTATCTTTGCTACCGCCCAGTAATTTTGAGAGGGAAGTTTTTCTAGTTTTTGCATAGGCGTCAATAAATGCTTCTTCGATTGCTGCGTGAGCCATGCTGTGCCCCCGAATCCGGCTCAGCATCGACAAAAATACTTCCGGTCTCTCGACCTCTTTTCTCAGAATCATCGGAATCATAAATTGGGATAAAACATGCCAAGCAGTTTCAATAGTTTCATAGGAGTACCATGGACTCTTCTCGGCTACGCACTCCCCGTATCCTTCAGCCTCTTGCGTCTCAATTTTGACAATTATTGCATCTTTATAGTATTCTCTTCCAAGACTTGTCTCAAAAGGAGAAACATATTCCATTTGTATTTCCCTGAGTTCAATCCTTTCTATAAACATCGGGCATCTATTCCGTTAAACTATGTTTAAATTTCTTTTAGCTCTTCTTTCAATAAGCGGTTCTTCAAAAGTAGATAGAAGTTACGTCTCTCGCCCTCAATTATTTCTGAAATAAAATCACTCGCGATGTATCTTTTATTAAAATAGTTTAAAAATATGGGCCTGATTTTTTCCACCCAGTCTATAGCCAAATTCATACCAGCCTCTTTAACCTTTCTAATACTTTCAGGGATCTCAAGAAGTATAAAATCTGAATTTAAATTGAGATTGCTTTTTACAACTCTTCTAACATCCTTCTTGAATGCTTTGGTTTCGTTTGCAAATTCCGCCCCCTCTATTAACAGCTTTTCTAAATTAATTTTTGTGCTTTTACCGTGCTCTTTATCTACAACTCGTTTAGATTTTAGCCACCATTCCGCTGTGAATCGGTCGGTCGTCATTCCCATATTTAGCTCGTCTTTCATGATGCCGTAGTAGTTGGGGATGTAGGTTCGGCAAATCACACCCAACTTTCTGAGGTTGAAGTTTCCGTTTAATCCCTGCAAGGGATCGAAAGTCCACTTCATCAGGTTAAATCCCATCCCTATTGCACACTCTCGCTGCTTCATTTTCAACAGGTAGCCCAATCCCGAATTCTGAAGTTCAGGTAAAACCCCTGCCTGATGAGAGTAAAAATATGACTGGTTATCCTTACGCCCCGGGAATCCAACACAGAATCCCACCAGGTTTTCATCATCGTCAAATGCACCAAGTAGTAATCCCCCATTATGTTGAAGTGCGATAAGTAAAGGTGGTGGGGTTGATTCTTCTGTTCCCCAAATGCGCTTCTCTAGCTCACTACATTTTTCGAAATCTTCCAGTTTTTCAATTCGCTTTACTTGAAACATATTTGTCTTCACCAATAGAAAACTCTATCCAAAAGAATGGTTCGATTCCTTTTAGAGTTTACTTTTCTACTATTTTGTTATTAAAATTTTTTCAATTTCCAATAAAAAATAATAAAAATTACAAAAATTTAGTTTATGCCTCACTTCTTATATGTTGTTTTAACTTGCCAGAGTTTCTCTGCCAAGCTCTCTATATACTCTGCGTTCTCTAAGTTTTTTCTCCACTCATCTGGAATTCCTTCTACACCATGAAAAGCTCCACTAATTCCTCCACACATGGCGCCTATTGTGTCACTGTCTCCACCCAAGCAGACAGCATATCTAACAGCTTCTTTAAAACTCTTGGGATGAGATAAAAAAGAGAATAAAGCAGTGGGGACTGAATCAAAAGCCGCAATCCCGTTACCCAACTCTTCAATAATTCTTACCTCATCGGGTTTCCCCCTTAAAAATTTCCGAATGATGTCCAACTTTTTTCTATACACATCTTCCTGAACAATTTGAAGAAGTTTATTTACAAAGATTTGAGGGTCGAATGATTCTGGAGTTAATCTTACGGCAAGGGCGACAGAACAAGCTTGTAATACCGCCCCCTCAATTCCCAGTATGTGCGAATGTGTGATAAGACTAGACTGGTGAGCAACTTTCTTTAATTCTTCAAAATCATCAAAATAAAAAGTCCCTATTGGGACAATTCTCATCGCAGCCCCATTGCCCCAAGAGCCGGTTCCATTGAAAAGTTTTCGGCTGGCTTTGTCCCAGCTTAAGCCCTCCTTAATCCATTTGAAAATTTGCGGAGGTCCCCAACCATAACCACGGCTAGGATTGAAATTTCTAATAAATGTCCACGCCATATGTTCTCCATCGAATCCTTGCTTTTCAACGAGTGATTCCGCTACGCCGATAGCCATTTCGGTATCATCTGTATACTTTCCACCAAATTTCACGGTATCAACAGTAAATGGTCTCCTAAATCCCTCAAAGGGTCTACCCAATGTGTCTCCTACACCTGTACCGACTAGGGCACCTACAAACTTGGATTTTAATTGAAGTTCACTTAGCAATCTTTGGTCTCCAAAATATTTTTTGATAATAACCCTCAAACATAGGATATAACTCCTATTTGTATTTGTAGGAAGCTTAATTTCTTGTTTTTAGAGGTCGAATATCTGATTTTGCTAATTTGTATTATGCTACAAAAGTTCTAAAACGAGATGTTATGGGATTATTTTTCCCAAAAGCTTTCCTTGTCTTTCGAAATCCATTCGAATCCGTAAGTTTTTAGCATGTCATTTACTATGCTCCAAATATCCTTCCCCAAAAACGTCTTTGGTTTAATTATAATTTTTTCTTTAGTTAATTCGAAATTTAGCATGAGTTGGTACTCGCTAAGCTCCTCCTTTACTGCCTCCAAAATTAGATCCTTTTTCTCGCCAGAATCAATAATCTTCTTTATTCTCTCTCTTTGAACATGTTTAACGTAGTCTTCCCAGATGTATACTGGCGGTGAAGAAGTCAGTAGTGCCGCTATTAGTTGAGCTTCCTCCTCTATTCTGGGTTTGGGTTCCTTGTAAACCTCACGTATAGCATTTCGAGCTATTTTAATAAGGTTTACATATCTCTGCTTTGCAAAGTTAACAAATCCCGCATCTTCATAATCCATATGAATCACCTCTCCTTTAAAGAAAATTATAATATGTATTAATTTATTACTAGTTGATTACCTTTTTTACTACGATACTATTCAAATTCTTCTCAATTAATTTATTTATTAATTACATAACGTTTCAATTAAATTTTATTAAGAATGAATAAAAAGTAAAAAATGACTTGTATGTAAAGAAAAAAGGAGGAAAGAGTTCAACCTATACTATAATAGTTCGAATAAACTATTTTTTTCATTCAAGATGCCTATGCTAACAGTTCTAAAATATTGGTGTTTAAATAGAATTATGCTGAACTACCGCTAGATGCATATGGAGCGATTATA
>NZ_JBRAKS010000118.1:8651-11169 GCF_052745115.1 Candidatus Jordarchaeum sp. | reverse complement strand
AAATCACGAATCTTAACGCGATCAAAAGGTAGGGCAAAACTGATAGCTGAGCGTGCCTCCGGAAGCACATAGCTTAGATCCACACTCGGCGGTCCACCAGCCAAGGTATCCAAAGTAGCATAACCCACCCGTATTGCGCCCCGCTCACGCAGAAACTTTTCAATCTCGCTCTCCAGAGTGGTTGTAGCTTTTGTGGTCATAATAATCAAATCCAATCATTAGCTTTATAAATAATATTTTTGATTTATTAGGGATGGTTTCGAGTGCATGTATTCTTTTCGAACTATCCCAGCAACCCACATACTTAAGGCGCCTTCTCGATTTATTACTTCCATTCTTTTTTCTTATTTTAAATTAACCCAATTTCTTTTGTGTATAAAATATAGATTTAAATACTTCCGAAATGAAATTAGTTTTTTAAAAAGAAACATGGAGGGAGTAATTCCATATGGTTGTTGTTAATGGGGCTCAACTCATTGTTAGGGCTCTTCAGAACGAGAATGTGAAGGTTATTTTCACTCTCTGCGGCGACGATGACCTAATTTACAACTATTGCGAAGATGCTGGTATTAGACTGATTGATTTTAGACACGAGCAGGCCACGGGTCATGCAGCTCAGGGCTGGTCTATAGCAACAGGTGAGGTGGGTGTGTGTTTGGTCCAGTCTGGTCCGGGGGTTACTGATCTTGCCCCGTCGATTACGGTGGCTTATCAGGAGTGTATTCCGGTTGTGGCTCTGGCTACGCATCCTGCTATGATGAATGTTGAAAAGTGTACGGTGAATGAATTCGATGCTGCGAAAATGTTCTGCTCATTTACGAAGTGGAGTGGTTTCTGCTACGAAACTGCAAGGTTGCCCGAGTACATTAATATGTGTTTCAGAATTGCTGCGGGTGGTAGACCGGGCCCGGTTTTACTGAATATTCCGGTGGATGTGATGGTTAAGGAGTGTGATGACCGTTTAGAGTGTGTGCAGAACTGTTTCTATCCTATGGAGCAGAACAGAACCCTTATTCGTCCCCATGGGGATCCGGATGCCGTTAAGCGGGCTTTGAATCTTCTTTTGAACGCTAAAAGACCTCTGATTATTTTGGGTAGTGGAGCCGGTTTTGCGAATGCGGGTGAGGAGGCGAGAAAGTTTGTGGAGTTAACCAGGATTCCAGTGGGCACCTGGGGTTGGGGGCAGGGACTGGTTCCAGATGATCATCCTTTGTGTTTTGGTTTGGCAAGTGTTATGGAGGGAGCGGGGCAGGCAATGCTTCCGGTTGCAGATGTGGCGCTAGTAGTGGGTTTAAGATACACTGATCTCTTTGGCTACGGACACCCGCCGTTCTTCGCACCAGACGTAAAAATAGTACAGGTGGATATATTTGCGGAGGAGATAGGAAGAAATAGGCCTGTTGAAATTGGAATCGTGGGAGACGCCAAGGCAGTGCTATCCCAATTCTACATGCAGGCTAAAGAAATTCTTAAGGAACCAAGGCCAGAGTCTGACTGGGTTAAAAACATGCGGGTGGAGAAACAGAAATTTGAGGAAAGAATGGCTCAAGAAGGTTCCAGCGACGACATCCCAATCAAACCCCAGAGACTGGCTAAAGAGATTAGGGAATTCATGCCAAGGGACGGCATCATAATACTGGATGGGGGCGACACCACGGTCTGGGGATTAATGTATCTCAGAGCCTACTATCCCAAACACCTCTACTTCTCGGGCGGACTATACATCCAACACCTAGGTGGCGGAGTACCCATGGCCATAGCGGCAAAAGCAGCAAACCCGGACAAAAAAGTCCTAGTCTACACCGGAGACGGCAGCTTCCTATTCAACGGAAAAGAGATAGACACTGCAAGAAGACACGACCTCCCCTTCGTCACAGTAATCCATAACGACTGCCAATGGGGAATGGTGGCCAGAATTCAGAGACTGGCACACGGGCCGAAGTTTTACGGGCTGGGGTCCAAACTCAGTTCGAACACCAAGTATGACAAGTACGCTGAAGCCTTCGACTGCTACGGGGAACTGGTCACAGATCCCAGCGAGATAAAACCCGCCTTAAAGAGAGCATTCGATTCCGGAATCCCCGCAGTCATTGATGTGCGCATAGACCCGGATGTTGAAACAATTCTAGACTACCTTTGGGCGAGTGCCTACAATCCCGCCACCTACGAGAGAAAGGTACCCGAAAAACCGCCTGAAGCCGTCACACCAGCACACTAATTTTTTTATTTTTTTAATTAATTGGCAGTATTAGCTTTAATTTTTAATTAGACTCGCTAAAAACCACTTCACCACCTAATCGAAACTTTCTCAAAAACCGATTACTTTAAATTAGTTACTTTAAATTTTAAACTAGAAAATGGTGAGAAAATGGTCTCAATCACACCCGAACTGTACGACATTATAGTCAAAATAGTAGATGACAGAGTAAGAGAAATAAAAGTGACAAGAGAAGAATTCGACAAATTAACAACAGCAGTGAACAAACTTGCAGAAGCACAGAACAGAACAGAGGAAAGA
>NZ_JBRAKS010000118.1:0-8551 GCF_052745115.1 Candidatus Jordarchaeum sp. | reverse complement strand
GGAAAGATTAGGGCAACTTGCAGAAGCCCAACAAAGAACAGAGGAAAGACTCGAAAGGTTAGAAGTAAGCATGGAACATCTTGTTGAAGCTCAGAGGGATACTGCTAAGGCTTTGTCTGGTTTGGCTTCTCAGGTCGGGGGTTTGAGTGATACTGTCGGGTTCAGACTTGAGGATGTTGCTAGGGTTATGGTTCCCGGGTGGTTTGAAAGGCATATGGATATTACTGTTGAGGGGGAACTCGAGCCTGCTTACGTGGGTGATGGTGGTCTGGAGGTTCAGGTTAACCTTTTGGGAAAAGGACATAGACCCGATGGTGAAGAGGTTATCATAGCTGGTGAGTGTAAGTCTAGGATTCATAGCAAAGAAGTTAAGACCTTTGCTAAAGTACTTGAAACTGTTAAGAGTGCATTTAAGGATAAGGATGTGGTGGCATTTATGTTCGGCTACCTTGTTCATCCAACTGCGGACGTAGATGCAAAAAAGTATGATGTTATCGTTTTGGCTCCTTATAGAAGGTAAGGACAGGACATTACTCTTTCTTTAATTCGTTTTCCTCTTATTCTATGTGTTCACATCTTGATAATTCTAAATTTTTGTCTTAATAATGCTTAAATAAATCCTAATCGCATTTAAGTTAAAATTGTTTATTTTTGGGTGATAAGTTTGGAGGAAATTGGAGAATTAAAGAGAATTGTTGGTGATGAAAACGTAGTTGAAGATTCAGAAATACTCGACAATTACTCTAGAGATTATAGCTTTGTTCCGCAGAGAAAACCTATGAGTATCGTTTTTCCCAAGGATGTTTTTGAGATTCAAAAGATTGTCAAATGGTCAAATGAGCACGGGATTCCGTTGACACCTGTTAGTTCTCCTGGTGGTCCGAGGTTCCGTGGAGACACTATTCCAAATCTTGGAGGAGTGATCGTAAATCTGTGCAGAATGAACAAAATTTTAAGAGTGGACAGACGAAACAAGATGGCTATGATTGAGCCGGGAGTGACTTTTGATCAACTCAGAAGTGAACTTGAAAAGCATGGCTTGAGGCCCTATATGCCACTATTGCCACGTTTCACGAAATCTGCTTTGACCAGTTATCTTGAGAGAGAACCCGTCACCATACCAAAAGATCACTGGGATATGCTTGATCCCCTATGTTGTATAGAGGTGGTTTTTGGAACCTGTGATGTCTTCAGAACGGGTGAAGCCTCGGGTCCGGGAACCGTGTTGGATCTTTTAGCTGCGGGCTCTGCACTTAAGAGTGCGATGGGTCCGGGTGGTTTTGACCCGGTTAGGATTGTTCAGGGTGCTCAGGGAACCCTGGGTATTGTTTCTTGGGCAACTGTTGGAGTGGGGTTACTGCCGAGTCTTGAGAGGCTCTTCTTCGTATCTTCAAATAGTATTGAAAATCTGATTGAGTTTGCGTATAATATTTTAAGGCGACGTCTGGGCGAGGAATTATTCTTGGTGAATAACTTTTATCTAGCAAATATGGTGGCAGAGAAATCGGAAGAGATAAGGAAAATTTCCAGCGATTTGCCACAATGGGTACTTATCCTCAATATTTCCGGATTAGAAAAATTGGCTGAGGAGAGGGTGGAGTACCAGGAGAAGGATGCTAGGGATATAGCTCAGCAACTAGGGTTAGAGCTTCAGACATCGATTTCCGGAATTAGTGATGGTGAAGTGCTGAAAGTGTTGAAAAGTTCTTCCAGAGAATATTGGAAATTCAGGTACCAGGGTGGGTGCCAGGAAATATTCTTTTTAACCATGTTAAACAGAACCATGGGATTCATTGAGGCTATGTACAAGATGGCTGAAGCAGGCAAGTATCCAAAAACAGACCTCGGAGTGTACATACAACCGCTGATGCAGGGTGTGGGATGCCACTGTGAGTTCGATCTAATGTATGACCCAACTGACATGGTAGAAAAAGAAAGTATCAGAAGATTGTTTATTCAGGCAAGTGAGAACTTGATAAATTCGGGAGCGTTTTTCAGCAGACCTTATGGTCCGTGGGCGGACATGGTCTATAATAGAGATGCTGAAACCACTATAGCCCTTAGAAAAGTTAAGCAGTTATTTGACCCGAATCGGGTAATGAATCCGGGTAAATTGTGTTTCTAGGAGGGATTAGATGAGTTTAGAAAAATATCACACTCAAGCGTTAAGATGCAATAGGTGCTCGTTGTGCAAATGGATTCCTCAACCAAAAATTGCTAGCTGGAGATTCGCCACCGTCTGTCCCAGCATCCAGAAGTACAATTTCCACGCTTACTCTGGAAGCGGGCGAGTTATAATATCCTGTGCCCTTTTGGAGGACAAAATCGACTACACGGATGAGCTAATCAAAATCGTTTACGCGTGCAGTATGTGTGGTGCCTGCGATGTTTCGTGCAAAATGTACTATGGGGGAAATTTGGAGCCTCTTGAGATAATGCATGAGCTAAGGGTTAAGTGTGTGGAAAAGGGAAGGATTCCGCCTAGACATCAGACCCTGCTAGAGGATATTAGAGACTATGATAACCCGTATAAGGAGCCGAGAAAAAAGCGAGGCGAATGGGCAGAGGGAATGGGTATTAAAGACATATCCCAAGAAACAGCACAGGTACTATACTATGTGGGATGCACCTCCTCTTACCGACTTCCAGGTTTAGCCAGGACCACGGCTACCATTCTTCAGAAAGCCGGAGTGGATTTTGGAATTTTGGGAAAAGATGAATTATGCTGCGCTAGCACCGCGTACAAAATTGGAGATGAAGCACTGATGGAGGAATATGCCAAGAATAATATTGAAATGTTCAACAGCCTTGGTGTCAAGGAGGTGGTAACATCTTGTTCCGGTTGCTATCACATGTTTAAATCCTATTATCCGTTCATAGGAGAAATGAGTTTTGAGGTTCTTCACATCACAGAGTACATTGAACGACTCATGAAAGAGGGCAAGATAAAACTCTCAAAAGAAATCCCCATTAAGGCTACCTACCATGATCCCTGTCACTTGGGCAGACTAGCGGAGCCCCACGTACCATGGAATGGTGTGGAAAAGAAGGTTATGGGACAGTTAATAATAACTGATCCACCGAAGGAAGTCAGATTCGGAGTTAAAGGTGTTTACGATCCACCAAGAAACATACTAAAAAGTATCCCGGGGCTGGAATTCGTGGAGATGGAGAGAATCAGAGAGTATTCTTGGTGTTGCGGTTCGGGCGGAGGAGTGAAAGCAGCTTTTCCTGAGCTCGCTTCGTTCGCTGCTGCTGAAAGAATAGAGGAGGCAAATGCAACTGGGGCAGAGGCATTAGTCACGGCTTGTCCCTTCTGTGAAACAAACCTGGAAGACGTTATCAGGGAGGGTGAGGAGAAAATCAAACTGTATGATATAGTGGAACTCGTGCTTGAGGCGATGGGTGAAGAGGGAGTTAAAGGAGGTTGATAAAATGGTTTTGCAGAAAAAGGTTTACAAAATGTTGGAATCCGTTGTTGGGCCTGAAAACATTTCGGATGATCCGGTAATGTTAACGGTGTACTCCTATCAATACTTGGCGGATTTAGCAAATCCCGACTCAGCTAAATGGATGCCCGCACAACCCGAGGCCGTGATTTTACCTGGAAGCACCGAAGAGATTCAAGAAATAGTGAGAATATGTAACAAGCATAATGTGAAGATAAAACCACATAGCACCGGTTGGGGTTTTTGGAGCGGTATCGTAACCCCAGGGGTCATACAGATGGATCTGAGAAGAATGAATAGAATAATTGAGATTGATGAGAAAAACATGTTTGCTGTGGTAGAGCCATATGTCACGGCTATGCAGCTTCAAGTTGAGGTCATGAAAAAGGGTTTGGACTGCGCCATAATAGGTGCCGGACCCAATCACTCGGTTTTAGCCTCTTGCACAGCAATGATGGGATACGGGGATAAAGGCTATCACACCAGCATGAACAATCGGAACCTCTTGGGAGTAGAATGGGTTACCCCTACGGGAGAGGTTCTGAGACTTGGCTCTCTTGGTAGCGGAGCGGGATGGTTCTGTGGTGATGGCCCCGGACCTAGCCTTAGAGGTCTATTGAGAGGGTGGCACGGAACCATGGGAGGACTAGGAATATTCACCAAGTGTGCGACCAAGCTCTATCCTTGGGCTGGTCCAGAGAAACCAGAAATTAGGGGTGAGAATCCTCAGTATGGAATGGTGGTTCCCGAGAACTTCAAAGTATTCACTATTTATTGGGAAAATTGGGATGATCAGGCTGATGCTATGTATAAAGTCAGTGAGTCCGAGATTGGATATGTTATTTGGAGGGCTTGCACGCCAATGATGATACCTCTATTGCTAGGGAAAACAAACAATGAGTACTATGATATGATGAAAGGAATGTATAATATGATAGAAGATTACAGATACTACTTTACTATCGTTCTGGCTTCCAAATCTAATAGAGAGTTAGAGTATCAGGAGAAGGCTTTGAAGAGTATAGTGGATGAAACAAATGGTAAATTCTTCGAGTTCATATTAACCGAGAATGAGCCTCTAATTCTTCTAGCCATAGTTACACAATGTTATAATCCCAGAATATTTCGACCTAGTGGACAATTTCACACCTCCTTCGGAGCGGCCACATCCTGGGACATGTCAGTAAAAGGAGCAAAAATAGGAGAACAAATCAGAAGGAAATATATTGAGGAAGAAGTACTTCATGACGATGGCTGCGGTGAGAACTTCTGGGGAGGACCCTATGAACACAATAAGTTCACTCACTTCGAGGGACTTTTTGAATACGACCCCATCGACCCGGAATCCAGAAAAGCTGCACGCAAGTACATAGAAGAAGCCACCATAGCAGTGATAGAAAACAAAATCGGAGTACCAATAGGACCAGGACCAGAATTAGCTCAAATATTGGGGCCGATCTACGGTAACTTCCACTCATGGTTAGGTAAAATCAAGAAATCTTTCGACCCAAAAAACGTGTCAGACCAAGCATTTTACGCAGCACCAGAAGAGGAAACAAAAGAAAAAGATTAAAAATCAAAGGAAAAGTACCAGAAATCATACCTTCACTTTTTTCCATCTTATTCTTAATTTAACTAAGTGTTAAATCCACTTTCTAATATTATTCCAACAGCAATAAGCATCTAAAAACGAATAGTGCCAAAGTCAAGGACTGGAAAACTTCTTTTCACACGTTTTTCAAACAGCAGTTGTATTTTAAAAGGTTAATAATTAAACCAAAAGGTGAGTAAGCTTTTTAATAGCTGTCCCCCCTGCTATAGGTTTTGAATATCTACATCTACCAATTTGAGACCAAACTCCTCAAGTCTCTTGAAACGTCTTTTGTCCAGCGTCCAGAGCGGAGTGGCTTTTGAAACGCAGATGGCTCCAGTCAGAAGATCTCTTTCTCCCATTAGCTCTCCCCTGCTGCTTAGCTTAGCCCATATCCTACTCGCAGCCCCTATACTCTCGTTGTCCAGAGGTAGCACCTCAAAAGCCTCCTCAAAACATCTCTTAGACTCCTCTAAGCCTACCCCAGCCCTAACTTCCCCCCTGATGTACTCGTACTCTGTTACCACTGTTGTACAAGCATCATAAACTTCAACAAACCTTTCAAGTTTCCCAAGCTTCGCCAACCTAATTAAAGCATCAGTGTCAACCGTCACCCTCATAGAAAACCCTCCAGTAATCACCACTAACTTGTTCCATCCTTTATCGAATCTTTTAGCTTGAACCCCTGTCTGAAAGCTTGGTAGGAATCTGAAATATGCTCCACTACAGTATTAAACCTCTTCTGCAGACTTCTCGCAGCAACCTTCCTTTTCAGCCTTTTATTCTCTTCAACAAGTTCGGCTAGAAACTTACTCCACTCCCTCCCTTTCCTTATTTTGTCAAGGACTTCCTTAACTTCAACCAAAACCGGAATCGTGGTGTATTTTCGACTGGAACTCAAACAGACCACCGATCAGTTTCATAATTATGTAATTACATTATAACTTAACGTAATTATAAGAATTTGGGTTTGTGAGAAATACTGGTGTATATGTTTATATCTTCATGCCCTCTCTTTTAGGGAACTCTTTGAGCTTTACTTGGGTGATGTGGATTCGTCAGAGTTTACCCCCATTTTTGGGGTTCTAAGTGGAAAAATAAGTTCTATAAACGCTACTTTCAGAAGCGAAATCGAGCGAATCTACATTATCAGCTTATCTGAACAAAAAAAGTAATAAATTAAATTTAGAAGTATTTGAAAGCCACTTTTGTGGATTTGTACTTTTTCTTATCTAGTTGTGCTTGGAATGCTTCTTTCCACTGTTCGAGTTTGTAGGTGTGTGAGAGTAGGGGCTTATTGTTTACCTTTCCTTTTTCCTCCCATTCTAGTGCGATGTCAAAAGGTGATCTGACAACCTCGGATTTGAAAGGATAGCCATAGATTCCATGCAGTGTGAGTTCCTTAATATTTATCATGGTGAAATCTATTTTAGCCTCCCCCATCATGCCCACGAATATGATGTCTCCACCCTGCTTGGTTATAGAAATAGCGTCTCTGAGAGTTTGTTCGCTGCCTACCCCCTCGTAAGTCTGGTCAACACCTTTACCGCTATCCACAGTTATTCCTAGTGTAGGAATCTCGCCTCTCTCCAGGCAATACACTTTGTCCGCTCCCAGTTGCTCGGCTAGTTTAGCCTGATACTCGAACTCGGTTGCCACAAAGATCATGTCCGCTCCCATTACCCTATTAGCCTGTAAAAGCTGCAACCCGATGGTCCCCGCACCAATCACAGCAACCTTTTTTCCCGCAGGATCACCCTTAAAACAGGAGTGTATCCCAGTAGCCAAGGGTTCTGTTAGAAGCGCATCCTCATCCGAAACATTGTCCGGAATCTTATACACCTTAGACTTGTGAGCAAGGAAATACTCTGCGAATCCCCCACCAGTCAACTGGCTGTATCCCACACCACCGCCGGTAACAGCCTGATTGTAGCAAAGATTGTAGAGACCTATTTTACACATGTCGCACAGTTCCTCACCCAATTCAGCACAACCACCTGCAGCATCCACAGTAACCCGGTCTCCTTTTTTAAAACGGTCTACGCCTTCGCCTACCTCGTCTACAATTCCCACTATCTCATGACCGAAAATTATAGGCTTGGGGAGAAAATCAGCCAAGAAAGCCATCTTCCTCTTAATGATTCCAATGTCGGAGCCGCATATTCCGCACATTTTGGTTCTGATTGAAACCCAGCCCTTTCCGGGTGCCTTCTTCTCAACATCTTCTATACGGAAACCCTCAGGGTATGGACCACCATCCCAAACAAGAGCCTTCAACACATCCACCTCAAAATTTTAGCTTTAAAACGCGATTAAAATAGTTACCACTAATATGTATAAATACATTTCTTATAACGAAAAAAAGTAAGAAGATATTTAATGTTTTTAAAAACTGTAGGAAAGAAAAAAATAAAAAGAGTTTTTAACGGAGAAACTTAATATAACTACTGCATATTGAGAATTTCTGATTTATACCTGGTTTTGTTTGGGTGGATTATACCCCGTTACTGTTTTTACAAACTCCAGTAAACCTTCTATGGGTACGCATCCGGGGTAATAGGTGCCTCTGTCACTGTGTTCTTGGGCGCAGTCTCCAAAAATATACACGTTTCCCTCTAGATCTTCGGGAAGGTAGGTGTTCAATCCGAGAATGATGCTTGTTTTTCCCATTTTTTGGAGGAAACCTGCGCCGTTTAGTTTATCTAGAGTAGAGCGTAAGAAGGTTAGACAGCCTTGACAGGCACCCCCAGCGTAAATATCCACGTTTGGAAATGCCCCTCTAGGGTCAGGAACCGCTGGAACAAAGTTACGTCTCACTTCTTCGATTGCTTTGCCTTTAACGTTTATTTTGTTTAGGTCGGCCTCGCCCTGTCCTTCATGGTATGCGATTCGGATCATTAGCGCATCCATAGGATTTAGTCCCATAACTGCGGTTGTCACAGCGTCAACGGCCACGAGGTCGGTGCCCGCAACTATGACATTCATGTCTTTTACAACGTCGTTTGGGTAGAAGGAGTATGGACCCTGACCCTGCATAGCGTAGATACCATCGACAATGGCTAAATCTGGTTTAACTACTCTATACAAATCAGCAAACTTCTGGTGAAGGTCAGCTGCATGACATATTTTCTTGTCGTTCCAGAGGAGTACGCCCTGCTGGTTTTTGAGGCTTAGGGAAATCGTGGTCATGATATGTGTTTTCATTTTGGGTACAGTGATGAAGACATCGGCCTCTAGAATTGTCTCTGGAAGGCGGACGCTCAGCAGGGCTTTGGCTCCCGGGATTTCCACCTCCCTATAAGTATCTTCCTCCAGGCAGAAGGTCTTTCCACCAGCTCTTGCCACTGCCTCTCCAATTTTCGTGTTGGTGAAGCATAGGTTGGTGTCACAATTTAAAGCGGAACACTCGGCTACAATTATCTCTTCGGGACTGGACTCTTCTCTAATTAAGTGTATTAAACCGTTGTCCGAAACTTACCCATCTAGGACACTTCCAGACGATAGATTCGCA
>NZ_JBRAKS010000117.1:0-11186 GCF_052745115.1 Candidatus Jordarchaeum sp. | reverse complement strand
GTGCCAGACGAAGCTATAAAAAAATTAATTAAGCTACCAGGAATCGGAAAATATTCAGCCGGAGTAAACCTGACAAAAAACACCTTCCCAATAGACGTTTGGAGTAGTAGTATTTTCCATAAATTATTTTTCGGTAAAACTCCGAACAAAACCCGTGAAGTGATAAAAAATGTAGTCGAAGAGACTGAAAGAAGATATAAAAAATGGAAGTGGGAAGCCTTCGCCTATGTATTAAACGCTCTACCAAGTCTAGACTAGAGCCAATTATTTAGAGCAATTTTATTTTTGGCTAAGCTCTGCCTCTAGAAATAATTTGTATAATGTTTGATTCATTGGAGTATATAGTGAGAGCCCCCCATCTATGACAAATACTGCTCCTGTTATATAGCTCGCCTCTGGGGATGCCAAGAAAATCGCAACATTGGCTACTTCCTCTGGTGTACCTAATCGGGGAATAGGAATATTCTTAGTGAAATCCGGTGCCACATCGTCCATCATTTTCGACATGGGAGTAGCAATAATACCGGGCGCAATAGCGTTTACGGTGATTCCTCTACGCGCAACTTCTAGTGCTAGTGACTTGGTGAATCCTATTATAGCCGCTTTCGCCGCACTATAATGAGACATAGCAATGTCACCCGAAAACGAAGTTATAGAACTTATGTTTAATATTCTTCCACCCTCATTCATCGATCTAACGGCAGCTCTGGAGCAGTAAACAGTCCCGAAAACATGAACACTAAACATCTCTTGGAGCTGTTCATCTGTCATATCCCTAACCAGAGTGAGAGTATATGTGCCCGCATTGTTCACCAGAATATCAATGTTTCCATGATTTGCCGAAATTTCCCCAAACACCTTGTTTACCCGCTCCGCATCTCTCACGTCTAGCTGTACTGCTTGAGCGGTTCCACCCATCTCTTCAATCTCTTTCACCACCTGCTCTCCACCCTCACGATTAGTATTGTAGGTTAAGCAAACATTTGCCCCCTCCTCGGAGAAGCGTAAAGCAATCGCTCTTCCAATACCAGCACCAGCCCCAGTTATTAAAGCGGTCTTACCAAATAGTCTTCCCTTCTCAGCTTCCTTTTTAATAACTCTGCCAATTACCGTTTTTTTAGTTATTTTATTTGATGATTTAGCATCTCCCTTTTTTCCTGAAATCAAATTAATCCCTCTTTTATATTAATTACATTAAAATAATTTTTAAATTTGAAAGTCTACTTATTTAAACATATCCTTTTTCAATTGTATGAATACCTTGAAGTTCAAGGTTTTGAATATATCAAAAATAGTTCATTAAACAGCTAGAGTAATTAGAATATTTTGTAGAGGGGGTGATTCTTCGTCTGTATGTTGATTACGCGCATTCTAGATTTTGTGTACGCAATTGTGGAATCTACCATTGCTACAGCAGGGAATACAACATCTGAATTATAAATAGGTCCGTATAGTACCCAGTTTGCTCCGGCGTGTATCATGGCCGTTACTGCGGCTGCGGCACAAACTTTTTTCGCATTCTCTCCCAGTTCAGTCACTCTTTTCCACTCTAGCACTGCGTTTAAAGGGCCTCCACCACAGGGCAGTCCAAATTCCTGCTTTACTAGTTTAACAGCCTCCGCTGCAATGCCGATACTCGGAACATCGAGAACAGCTGTGTCAACTAGCATATTTTTAATTCCGGCTTCCTCAGCATATTGTATCAAGCCTTTTTTGTTCTCATCACCCTTTAAGAGATCGATTCTTCCCTGGGGTTTCACGTTTCGGGGGTTATATCCTAGTAGGATTGCTGATTTGGCACCCGTATTTTTAAGTTCTGTAATTTCTTGGTCTGAAACATGAAACGTTATAGAATTATATATGGCCCGGTCTAGCAAGCCCGTCTCAGCCGCGTATTTTAACCCGTCTAACTTAACATCGGTAGCCGTGCTGTCAATCAAGAAGGGAGCTTCCGTAATTCCAGAGACAAATTTAATATATTTTTTAATAGCGATTCCAGTGGATGCTACTATATCTACCATGTGGGGATTCCCCGTCTTATCAGACATTTCTTCCTGTCTATTAATTAGTTCCTCTGCTTTTTTTGTATCAAAAACGCCTTCCATGTGATCGCTAACTATCTTATGTCTATCATAAAATATTGAACCTATCAAAACAGTGGGCAACTCTCCAGGTTGACCGCCAATCTTAACATTACTAATTTCGAAGATTTTCTGTTCACTCTCAAAACTCATCAAATTTTACCACCACCAAAAACAAAAAAAGAGTAGTAACTGCAACTAATTAATTTTATGCAAAATTATATAATATTTTTTAAAATTTTTCACATCTTAATTGTTAGTCATCTAGGAATTGGATGTGGCCTTTCTCATTTAATCGGTACTTGGTCTTTGTCGGATTATAGTAAAGAGGACTCTTTAATATTTGGATACTGGTATCTAATCCCTCTTCCATGTTTTCTGCGATAAACTTTATTAAAACATCCGACAGTTGGTATAGTTTGGCGTGGAATATTTCGGAATGGGCCTGCTCCTTGAGGGTGTAGAGTGCTAGGTCTCCATGCCATTTATGGTAGCTAAAAGCTCTCCTGCAAAACTTTAACAATTCATCCTCAGAAATGCCAATACTCATGTCTGTTAGGCTGTAAAAGATCCAAAAAACCGATTTATCTTCTGGTACCGCATTTCTAACGCTGGTCATCACTGAGAGAAGTTTATCCACGTCAAAAGGGTTGGAGACAGGATAAACGTTACCCTTTCGCATATTATTTTCATTCTGGGGGATGTTGAAACAATCAATGACGCTCATATTGCCGTGTGAAAAGCTTTTCACGGGTGCTTTGTGGATCTCGGTTCTCTGCTCCAGAACTTTGGAGCGAGTTTCGTATTCCTGTGCCGAAAAACGATAATTAACTTGAATTACGTGAGTTTTTTCATCAAACTTGTTTTGAAAGATGTGATGAAGAGGATCCAGAGTTCTAACACCGTACTGAAAGGAAGTAATTACTACAGAGTTAGAAAATATTCCTCCACCAAGCAAGTTATCTAACTTGGAAATTCCAGTCCTGAAAAGCTTCGAATCCTCACCACTTTTCTTTACACTTTCAAGAAACCTAGCTCTGAAATAGCTACTATTTGATATTTGTGGCTCAATTTCTTGATCATCTGTACTGAATTGAATTTGTCCCTTTTCGCCCACATTATAAAAAGTCTTTTTTGACTGGAAGGGAAAAACGCTTTTAATTACTTGAATTCCATTCCTTATTCCCTTTGGGGTTTCTTCAGAAACAAGCTTGATGAAAACATCCGATAGTTGATAAACCTTGGCGTAAAAAATATCAGTATGAGCCTTCTCATTTAACAAGTAGACTGCCAAGTCCCCATGACTCTTGTGATAGCGGAAAGCTCTCCTACAAAACTTCACCAATTCATCCTCGGGAACTCCGATGCTCATATTCGTTAAATTGTAAAAACACCAGCGAACCCATTTGCCTCCTGGAACGCTCTCCCTAACCTTAGACATCACAGATAAAAGATTATCTGTATTAAAGGGATTAGATACATAGTAAGTATTATCAATTTTCGAGTCTTCTACACCAGGAGATATATTGAAACAATCTATAATATTATAGCCACTGGTGGTAAGCATTTCCATGATTTCTCTAGAAATATCTGAGCCAAACATCGAATATTTAGCCCGGTCTAAATACTCCTCCAGAGATAAGTGAAAAGTAACCATAACCAAATAAAATCTTTCATCAAAATCATTAAGCAATATTCGGTAGACAAGCTCCCAGAAGTTTATCGCTGCCTGGTGAGATATCACAATAATAGAGTTTGATAAGAATCCACCACCCAAGAGCGAATCCAAAAACGGCATACCACTCCCAACAATTCTCAAATCTTCCATACACTATACATCCAATAACACAATAAGATCGTTATAATAATTATGATAATAAAGTATTATATCTTTTGCTAAAACCCAGCATAAAAATGGGCCATAATAAAAAGCCGAAGGTTCCACTGCGCTAGATTCACTTATACAATTCACTAGTCTTAGCGTAACCTTAATAAATCAAACAAATCCATTAAACCAAAAAGTTACTAAGGTTACATAGAAAAATTGGACAATTAAACTAAATGAAACCCTAACGGTGATTTTATGATTAAGACAAAAATTATGGACATGCTAGAAATCGAATACCCAATCATCCAGGCTGCTATGGGACCGTTTGATACTAAAGAACTTGCAGCGGCTGTAGCTACTGCTGGAGGATTCGGAATGGTAAGCCATCCTGCGCCTTCCCCCGAGTACGGCATCCTCGCGATAATCGCGGACGAAGAAACCAAAATAAAAGCCTTTAACGATGTCAAAGACAGAATGATGGGCGCAGTAAGAGAGGTGGGTAAGAAAGCTAAGGGTAGTTTTGGAGTTAACTTTCGAGTGGCGCCAGAACAACCTGACGTACCAATGTTGCTTGATGCTTTAATTGAGGAGCGGGAAAAGGATCCCAACCTTCAAAAAAAGTTGAAGATGGTTCTCTGCTCTGCAGGCGATCCCATGCAACCGCATCTCAAAAAAATTCAGGAAGCAGGAATGCTTCGGTTCCAAACAGTTCCCAGCGTATACCACGCGAAGAAGTCTGAAAAGTCAGGAGTGGATGGACTAATAGTTACCGGTTACGAGGCGGGAGGCCATGTAGCCTATGAGCCAGTCCACACTTTCGTGCTCGTTCCGGAAGTGGTTAAAGAAGTGAATGTTCCGGTTATTGGTGGTGGCGGAGTGTGTGATGGGAAGGGTCTGGTTGCTATGCTGTCTTTTGGTGCTCAGGGAATCTACATGGGTACCCGATTCATTGTTACTAAGGAGTGTGAGTTTAACGATAAGGTTAAGCAGGCAATAATTGATTCTTCGAAGAAGTTTCCTAAAGAAGCAACTAGCATAGTTACTCAAGGTGTGTATGGGCCTTTAAGACACTTGAAGAACAAGTATTCTCTCAAGTTATTTGAGCTTACCCAGATGTTGAAGAATGAAGAGATAACTATGGAGGATGTCTGGGCTTTTGAGTCTGATGGCACCTATAGGGCTAAGGGACCGGAAGGAAACATTGAAGACGGGGCTATATGGGCGGGTCAGGTTTCGCTGAGAATACATGAACTTATGACCTGTAAAGAGGTCATTGAAAACATAATGAGTGAGGCAGAAGCAATATTGAAGGATTTCGCAAAAAAATACGGTTAACATGCTTCATTATTTTTCATTCCTTTATTGGGGCATAAAAAGTCTTTGGCGCATTTTAGGGTTTGGGGACACTTTTGATTGGTGGGTGGTTGGCTTTTGAGGGTTTCAGTTCCCTTCTAAAATAAGCTCTAAAAAGGATTCTTTGGGCAAAAAGAGGAAAAATAAGAGCGATTAGAAAACGGAGTAAAACCCAAACCATCAGCCAACCAAAACCATCCTCCCAAACAAGTTGCACCAGAAACTTTTTACGCCCCTTTATTGAAAATTTATTCTACAAAAATTGTGTTTTCAAACCTAGACTCGAATTAACTTAGTGCAGTATTTTAATTTTATAAAAGTTTGTATCCTTAATTCTTAATAAACATGTTCAAAAAATTCGAGAAATATTATATTTTTCACAATTTTTTAGGGAATTTTTTAAATTTTTCGCATTTTAAGAAATATTTAATTGAGATTTTTTGGAAATATTATACAAAAATAGTTTCTAGTTTCAAAAATATGTATAGGTGGATGCGGTGATATGGAAAGCATAAAGACAGAATATGATCAAGTTGATGGCAATGCTCTTTTGGGTATTTGTGTGGCGATTTTGCAAAACCAAGAAAAGCTTTATGGTCCAGCCTTTAGCCGACTGGCTAAGAAGAATACTGTAGAGTTTGAAGCAGAAAAAGTGGGTCAAGAGCCTCCGGAAGGTTGTGAAGCTTGGGAATGGTCTCAGGTACAGGAGTATCTAGGTAAAAATTTTGAAAACTATCCTTACGGTTTTAATGCGCTTATTTATGCTATGGGAAAGACAGAAGCTACTCTACAGGGTTCAACTGGGACCTCTCAGCGTATTGGAACTACAGCGGTGGCTAAACAGATGGAAGCAGGCCAGACTAGTGGAGTCTCAAGTCTTGCGGAAGCTTGGAAACAATCGTTAAATAAATTAGCGTTTTTCAAAATATTGCCTCCAGAAATAAGCTACAGTACTGTGGACGAAAAAACAATAATGTATGAAGTTAAAAATTGCCCATTTAAGGATAGTTGTAGTGCATTTAACATTGAGAAAATATTCAAATCAGATGGAAAACACATTTGCGCCTTAGGACGTATAACAAGTTCTGACGCGGGACAAAAAGTAGGAACTGGCTGTGACTATTACGTGGATAAGTTTGCAAATCCGAATTGCGTAGGCCGAATCGTACAAATACTTTAAAATTTAATTTTTTCCTTTTTCCCACTTTAATTTTTAAATGAGGATGTAATAATCACAATATTTATCTTTTAAGTTGACTTTCATTCTTAAAATCAGAAAGTAAGGAGTTTTTAGTACATTTCTTAGTCTCGGGGCGGATTCGACCGGAAATTAGATGCTTTTTTTAGACTCCAGCTCCGCGAAAAAGCCTTAACAAGTCCCCCTTTTGTAAAAAAGAACTAAAATTGTCGGAGGCGCATCTGAAACCCGTTGAAGAGGACTATAGACCCATATCAAAATCAATTTTACATCAACTTTTTAATCCCGAAACTAATTTTCTTAATTTCGTTACGAGTCTACACGGATTCAAATATTTTTTTAAAAACTTGTATTATTTGCACAGCTTTTGGATTTTTTCAAGCAATTTATAGCCGGTTTTTTCTAGAATTCTAGGATCTTCTAGGTCGACTTTAGATTCTCCTTGGACCTCTACTATGGCTCCTTTCTTAGCATCTTTTAGTTTAACAAGAAAATCTGCGCCCATAGATTTTAAGGATATAGTTGTACTGAGGTGTATAAGGGCTGAGTCTTTTTCCTTTTTGACCTTTGTTACTTCGGCGTTAATATCTTTTGAAGCTTTTTCAACAATTTTATTGTCCAGAATTTGCTTCGTGGTCCAGTTGGGTATTAACACTTTATCTATAAGTTCCATTTTTGAATCACTCCTTTAAACGTTTAATTTATGGTTAAGTTGAATTATAAAACATTGTATTATAGAGAATATATTTGCTTTCAATATTTTTTACAAAAGAAAATCGAAAATATTCTGTTTTTTACTTGCGAATTTTGCTGAAAGGTATGTCTAGTTCTTTGATTAGCTTTTCTAATTTTTCAAGGTCTTCGAATTTTAGGTTCCACTTATACTCTTTCCCGTCATAGGTTTTTATTATCATGAGGTAACCGTATATAGTTACTTTACGCCAATAGGTGTTCACTATTATTTCCTGAATTTCGTACAGGGGAATCTGGTAGCTTCCTTTAATGTTCTCCACCACTTTACTCACGGAACTCCAGTTTATGATTTGTGATTCTGGATTTATTTCGGGGGGCGGGTTTTTTAGTATGTCCAGTCCACGGATAAATATGATTCGGTGGTTTGTGAACACGAATAGGTATTTAATCTGAGGAAGCCGGGGTCTTCGGGGAACCTCGATAAATATGCCCTGTATTTTTTCAGGATATGAAAATAATTCATCCAATTTCATCCCACAAATAAAACAAATAGTTAAAATTTTATAAACTTAGGGGATTTTAGGAATTCTTAAATCCCACCATTTATTGTTTTCAAATGTGAATCAAAGAGAAATTAGGTTATAACGCCGAAAAATGATAGGGTGAAGTTTAATGATTGAGGTGAAGTTTCTAACAATGCTCCGGGAAATAGTGGGAATGGGAACCATAGAAATCGAAAGAAAAGAAACCATCCCATTACTCATAGAATATTTATGTAAAAAGTATGGAAAAAAGTTTAGTGAAGCAATAGTGGACGAAAAGGGGTCTCTGAAAGAGCATGTCAGGATAATGCTCAATGGAAAAGAGGTAAAAAACTTGGACGCAAGGATAAATGAGGGAGACACTGTTCTAATCTTTGTCCCAATAGCAGGGGGTTGAATAATTGAAAAAGCTCAAAATAGGTTATTTGCCCACAATGTATCACACCTCCTATATTCTGAAAGGTGGAGAATGGGTGGAAAAGCAAACTGGCTCAAAGGTGGACTGGAGGCTCTACGCCACGGGTCCAGCAATGACTGAAGCATTTAGTAAAAAGGATATCGACATCGGATATATTGGTCTGCCTCCCGCAATGATTGCCATAGATAAGGGACTTCCCATAATTTGTGTAGGGGGAGGACATGTTGAGGGCACCGTTATGATAGCCCAGAAAAATTACAAATCGCTCCAAGAGCTAGGGGAAACCCGCAGAACCCTAGAACAATTCTCAGGCAAGAAAATAGGTACCCCCTCTCAAGGATCAATACACGACGTCATCATACGCGACCTAATTGAAAAACTGAAAATAAAGGAGGTAAATGTGGAGAACTATCAGTGGGCGGAGTTTCTTCCAGAAGCCCTAGAATCCGGAGAAATAGATGCCGCGGTGGGGACTCCCGCCTTGTTGGTCGCTGCATCTCAGCAGATGGATGTGAAAATGGTTTTGCCCCCAGATAAGCTTTGGCCCTATAATCCGAGCTATGGTATACTGGTTAGAAAAGAGTTGGAGAAGAATGCCCAGCTGATTATAGAATTTCTGAAGATGCATAAAAAAGCCTGCACCCTAATCCGAGAAAATCCCAGTGAGGCAGCTAAAATGGTTTCCGAGGAGATAAAGGGATTAAGTTTGGATTTTGTTGTGAAAACTTATGCGGTCTCCCCAAAATACTGCGCACAGCTCTCCCGTGAATATATAGAATCAACTATGGCCTTTGTGCCGGTCCTCAAAAAGCTGGGATACCTCAAACACCTTCTGCAAGAGAAAGACATCTTTGAAACAAAATACGTTAAAAAGATTCATCCCGAGCCCGCACACTACTAGAAAGAAGGTAATATTTTCTTCGTTATTTTTCGACGTAGTTTAGCTTGAGTTTCTTCATGGTTTCTCTGAATTTTTCTAGGTCATCGAATCTTAGATCCCATTTGGTTTTCTTTTTCTTTGTCGTAATTTTTAGATAATAGCCAAAGGTTTCTTCTCTGAAAGGTGAAGTGTTCAATTCCACTTCCGCCACTTCTCCCAGTTCAAAGTAGTAATTGCTTTCATTTATTTCAACTATTTTATCGAGTTCTTCGCTGTTAAAGACGCTTTGAGTCATGACTGGTTCAGAAGCGCCCTTTTTCAGATAACCCCTACCTTTTGACAGAAAGATCATTCTCCTATCCGTTACTAGAAGAAGTGATAAAGTGGTGGGAAAAAATCTTCTGGGTAAAATGAAGAATCGGGCAATTATCGTTTCCTTATGTGAACTTTTCTTAACCATTTAACCCCCTGACCTACCAGTCATAGTCTATGATTAAAAATTAAATCAGAAATGGTTAAAAACACTATGGAGAAGGAAAGAAATTTGGTTTTTCAGAACCTTTCTTCCTTCCTGCTCCACTGAGGATACCAGCAGTAGAATTCGAGAGGTTTTGCCTTGTTCAGTCCCTCATAAGTAGCCTTCGCCAACCGGATAACTCCACGGCGATCTCTCCAAAGGTCTACTAAGTTTTTCTCCTCTAATGAGAGGAGAGTCTCATCCAACTGCTCATCACTCAAACCGGTATCTTCCATCAATTCCTCCCGCTTCATATGTAAGCCCGGATTCACAAAATAGTCTTCCCCAAGGGCTTCAAGAACAGCAGTCTCCATTTCCTCAGGACTGGTAGGCGCTGCTTTCTTTTCAACTGGTTCAAAGTAAGGTATTGGAATTCTCAGCTCCTTATGTATTCTTCTTCTGGGCTGCCTAATCTCATTTGCAAATAGTCTTCGATACACATAGACTATGAGACGCCTTAAAACCTCGTTAGTGCCGCCACCGACCTCGTTTATCTTTGAATCTCTAAGAAGCTGCTCTACCGTGTAGTATTTTGTGAAAGCATCTCCGCCACAGACTTGTAAGGCATCAATCGCCGATTCTCGGGCTAGCTCCGTTGCCAGAATCTTTGCCGCATTCGCTTCTATAATAGGATTGTTACCCAAATCCTCCTGATAAGCGGTATAATAACAAAGGAGTCTGGTTGATTTCAGCCGCATAATAATGTCTGCCATCCGGTACTGGTTACTCTCAAAATCAAGGGTTCTCTGCCCGAACTGTACCCTTCGCTCAGTAAAAAATAACGCATTCCTTAGAGCTTCCTTTATTACAGCAATCATACACACCGCAATCATCAGTCTCTCAAAATTTAATCCATTAGTTAGTACTCCCCAGGCCCCACCAATTCCACCCACTATGTTTTCTTCCGATACCCGTACATTGTCAAAGTTTAGGGTCCCGTTGCGCACAGCATCAAATACTGCTAATTCGTTTATTCTCTCAACACTAAACCCGGGTGTTCCTTTGTCTACTACAAAAGCGGTCAAGTGCCTTCTAGCCTGAATATCTCCCGGTTCATTACTGGTTTTTGCGTACACAAAGTACATGTTTGCGACTCCGGTATTCGTTATAAATCTCTTTTTACCATTAATCACCCATTCATCCCCATCCTTCACGGCAATAGTTTTGATCCCCGCAGCATCACTTCCCACAAATGGTTCTGTCAAACCCAGTGCACCTATTACTTCGCCCCGCGCCACCCTGGTGAGCCAGCGCTCCTTCTGCTCCGGAGTACCAAATGTGGACAATTGTTTTACTCCACCAAACTGCGTGGAGAAGAATAAGCCACCCAGCATTCCCACAGCGGTTAAACCTTCAGTTATTATGGCACTTGAGGTGACTCCACCATTTTTACCCATACCACCATACTCTTCCGGAACAAGAACCCCAAACCATCCCTTATCCCCAACCATTTTCACCAGGTCAGCGGGGTGCTCCCTTTTCCACACCGCCTCCAAGGCTCGCGGTGCCACACTATATGCGAATTCTAAAACCTCATCAGCCAATTGTTTCTGAAAATCAGTCCACCACGGATACTTTTCCAAAAAGTTCACCTCCAAATCATGAAACACAATTTTGTAGTAAGTATATGAACCAACTCATTAATTTTTGTTCACGCATTCCTTTTTAATTAGACT
>NZ_JBRAKS010000116.1:0-11255 GCF_052745115.1 Candidatus Jordarchaeum sp. | reverse complement strand
CGCTCAAACTGGTGGTGGCGAGGGCGTGGTTAGGCAGCGTTTAAGTCGTGGTCCGCCTTTGGAAGGAAACCTTTGCTTTGCCCAGCGGTGGTTCCTTTTAGCGGATTTTTGTTCTCCACGCTGATTGTCGGCTTGGTTCTCGTGGGCAGGGTTGTAGCCTTGTATTGGACGTCTCTGTGGATGTTTAGGTTCACGATTAAAGTCTAAGAATGGTATTATTTATCATTAAATCTTTCTACTGCTGTAAACCCTATCCGAAGAACTATTTAAGAATGAAAAACGTTTGAAATTTTTCATTCTTGGCTGGCAAGTAGGCCTAATATTTTATGCTTCTTAAGAATTTTTCTTTGCCATCTACTTCCTTCAGGGTGATTTTCATGGAATCGTCTTTTACGTTAATAATAAAATAGGCCTGTGATATTCTGGCTCTTACGTATCCGGTGCATGCGGTTCCACATGTTATTACCATTAGGTTTTCTAATTGCCAAGTGTAAGGTACATGTCTATGACCGCAGAGTGCAAGGTTTACTTTATTAGACACCAGTGTTGCCAACACGTCTCCAGCGTCGATAAGCTCGTTTCTTTCCATGCCTGTTCCCGGAACCGGGATTAAATGGTGATGCACTAGAACAATTCGGAAATCCTTCTTTTCCACTCTACCGAGATTCTTGCTGAGCCAGAGATATCTATCTCTTCCCAAATAACCCTCGTCATTGTCCGGGAGAGTGCTATCCACTCCCACCACGGTCACATTTCCCAGATCCAAAACCTGGTTTGCCTCGCCAAAATACTCCTCAAAATAAATGTAACCAGTAGACCGAGTATCGTGATTACCTGGGATTACAACAGTCTTGGCCTTGAATTTATCAATGTAATCCTTGGCTTGCTTATATTCTCTCTCAAAACCAGAATTAGTGAGGTCTCCAGTCAAAGCAACCAAATCCGGTGACAAACTGTTAACTTCATCAATGCATGTTTCGAGCTTTTCGGGCATAAACTCACCAGAGCCCACATGCAAATCGGAGACATGGGCAATCATAAATTCCAACACCATACACCGTCCTTACATTTCTTCTATCTATCCATCATGTTTTATTAATTTCTTATCTAATTTAAATTTCTGAATAAAAGAGTAAAAAAATAATACTTTAATTCTGTTTCGTGGAGTGGATTTTTAAAATATATTTAATTTGGCATCACTTGAAAAGCGTGAATTTTTTTTAAAAAATTCTGTTCATACAAATCATAACTTTTGCATACACCATAAAAAGTAGGACTTAGAGTTAAAAATTCTTTATCTAAAAAAGGGTGAAAGGAAGTCTTAACCCTTTTTGTGCCATTTTATTTATGATGCTTATGGCTTAGCTTTGTTTTTTATGCCGGTTTAATTCCTTCAACTTTTATACTAACAATGGCGCTGCCGAATTCTTTCACGGTCTTCAATGGTAATTTTAGATCTTCAACCGGATAGAGAACTATTTCTAGGGGGAGAGTGGTTTCATCTACGATTTTGATGTCCTGAAATCCTGCATTTTTTATAAGCTCAATGTATTTATCCTTCAATTCAGCGCCGGATACGCAGCCGATATACGCGTTTACATTGTTCTTTATAGAGTCTGGCAATTCCTTCAGTAAAACCATATCTGAAATCATGAGTCTTCCCTTGGGTTTGAGCACTCTGAAAGCTTCCCCAAAGACTCTGGCCTTATCCGGTGAGAGATTTATCACACAGTTTGAAATAATCACGTCCACCGAATTATCTGCCACAGGCAGATTCTCTATCTCTCCCAGACGGAACTCTACATTCTTGTAGTTTGCTTTTCGGGCGTTTTCTCTCGCTTTTTCCACCATCTGCGGCGTCATATCCACGCCGATAACTTTTCCCGTCTGACCAACCCTGTGAGCTGCGAGGAAACAGTCGAAACCAGCACCGGCCCCCAAGTCGAGAACAGTTTCCCCTTCTTTCAGAGAGGCTAGAGCGACGGGGTTGCCACAACCGAGACCCAGATTCGCCCCTTCAGGAACCGATTTGAGCTCTTCTTCTGTGTAACCCAAAAATTTACTAATATCTTGGGTTAAATCACTACTTCCACAGCAGGTACTTGGGGTTGCAGGAGCACAGCAGGAACTCCGCTCCTGAGCTATCTTAGCGTAGCCTTCTCTTACAACTTTTTTTATTTCATCCTTCTTTACTTCTTCCATTTTAACTGCCTTCTTTTTCATCGGTTTTATTTTTTCTAGGTTGGGAAATTGCTGAACTTTTTTATTGCGATATTTCCTTGATTCTCTAATCAAGGCTCATGATTTATCTCAGTACCTCTTTCATTACCGGTCCAAGCATGTCCTTTACCATCTCTGTCAGATTTTCAACTTTGATTAAACAGATACAGCATACCTTCCCTCCTCTTTCAAAGCTAACAACCGCTAATTTATCCTCGGGCTTGATCTTTGTCTCTAACTTCCTTAGGAAGAACCATCTGACCTCTCTCATCTATGTTTACGATCGCTTCGACTTTACAGCAGCCAGATTCACCTTCTTTTGGCATGAAACATGAGTTATTCGGTTCTTGGACCATTTTCAATACCTCAAAAAAACTGTTGTTTACAGTAACTTTAAACTTTTATGAAAAATCAGTAATTTCTGAATATTCCCATAAATAAGAAGCTTACACCAATACCACTACATATTTTAGATACAGTGTTTAAGATACAGGTTTTTGCTATGTTAATTAGATTTTTTTCAATATATTTTGATATTCGTTTTCAATAAATTCAATGAATTCCATGGTTTTAGGATCCAAGGATGCATTAACTCAATGAAATTGCACGTCATGTACGGAAAGAAATTGAAAGAATTTTATAAAAAAGAGTTAATTTAAAATTTCTCAAATAATTACATCGACAACTAGGTGGGTTGCGCAAGAAACGCAGGGATCGAAGGTTCGTATAGCCATTTTCGCGTCTTCTTTCAGTTTCTCAACATCCTGCTTGTTTTGATAACTTTCTCTACATGTTTGTAATAATTTTTGATCAATAGCTGATAGGTTGAATTCGGTTGGAGTAATAATAGTGGCTGCTTCAACCATGTTTTTGTTGTTTACATGATACTGATGTATTAGTGTTCCTCGGGGAGCCTCTACAACTCCGATGCCTACTGTTGAAACAACTTCCTTGAAAATAGGTATTTCAAATACTTCTGTTATTTCTGGGTCGTTAAGTATCAGTATGGCATCGTACATTGATGCGAGTATCTCTATTAGTCTTAGGAAGTTTGAGTAAAGTAGACTTTCTTTCCAGCCGTTGGGTACCTCATCCAGTAGGCTGTGTACTTCGTAGACCCCGTATCTTTCCACTATCTGGTTTCTAGCTACTGGTCCTGTTAATAATGGTTCTCCCCCGTTCAGATTAATTTGAATTCCCTGTGCTTTTTTCTCGATATTAACGAACTTGGAATATTGCTCCGGTTCAAAATCTGCTAAAACCTTTTTACCCTTAATTATGCGGAATTTTCCTTCGTATAAGTTGAAGTTTCCGCCTTCATTTAACGCCATGAATGAAGGATCTTTCATATTGAAGAGTTCTGGTGGTTTACCGATTTTGTTCATATATTCTAAGAGTTTATCTATTATTCCTCTGACTATAGTGGTGCCTCTTCTAAGATTGGACTGTAATCCCAAAACTTCTTTTTCAGTTAATTTTTTGGAGATTCCACCGATTAGACTGGTTACCGGGTGGGGCACTCTTCCTCCAATATGGTCTAGGAGTTCGTTTCCTATTTTAATTACTCTGAACATTTTGTCAACTAAGTCGGGTTCGATTTTTGAAAACTGTTGAATTCCATATCTTTCATGATTATTTTCGGATATGGATATAATGTCTGGAAAAGCGAAGTAGAAGAAGTGTAGTGCGTGGGATCTTACCAGTTCACCAATTAAGAGTAGTTTTCTCATTAGGATAGAGGGTTTTGATGGAGTAATATCGTAGATTTTTTCCAAGGCTTTGCAGGCAGCTATAGCGTGTGCAGAGGAGCAGAGACCACAAATTCTTGAGGTGATTCGGGGAACATCCTCTACAAGTTTACCTTCTAAAATTTTTTCAAATCCTCGAGGTAGATACATATCAAAATTAGCGCTCGAGATTTCCCCATCCTTAATAAATACTGTTATTTTACCATGGCCCTCGATTCTAGTTACGGGCTCAATTATTCTCTTCATTTCTTTCACGTCCTAGGGCGGTAAAGCCTGAATATGACTCCCTCATACTTTTTTAGTTTATCAGATAGTTCAAGTGTTGAGAGAAAGTTTATCACATTTGCAGTGTAATCTAAGCCTTCGGGTGGGCCCATGCAACCTTCACAGGGTAGTCCCATTTTGATACATTTTGCGTCACAGCCCTCTCGGGTTACAGGTCCGAGACAGAGTACGTTTTCATCAAGAAAACAGGTATTAGGAAATTGTTCCGGCTGTATTTTATCAACCCTGATTGTTTTGAATTTTTCCAGAGCTGGTCTTAAATCGCAAACTGCACATAGGTTCCTATTAGCCTTGGGAAGAGCTCTTCCCTCGAGTAATGAGATTATGGACGTGCCCAGAACATTTTCAGGTGGGGGGCAGCCCGGTATACCGCCATCGATTTCTATGATTTTCGATATAGGTTCTTTTCGACTACTGTGTGATAGGCTCTCTATTCCTCCAAACATGGCACAGGCACCGAGTGCAATTATTTTTTTAGAAGATTTTCGCAGTTTCTTTAGCAGTTCTTCCTCGTCTTTTTGGGTAACGCATCCTTCCACCAGAGTAATGTCGGAGTATTCTAGTTCTTCGTCTTCTTTTATCGTTGTAGGATATGAATCTTCAATGAATGGAAAATAAACCAGTTCCGCCGATTTTACCAGATTAAGAAAAACATCTAAAGATACTAGGGTGGAAATGCAGCCGTTGCAAGAGTTGAGTGAAACTACTGATAATTTTAATTTCATGCCACCATCTCCGACAATTTATTATGCATTCGATTAACTATCTCAGCGAACCTATATCCTTCTACTGCGTTAAGTGAGGAAATAACTAGTTTATCTTCTATCTTGGGGATTCCCACATCTTTCAGTATTTTGATTTTTTTCTCCAACTTGTTAATACCATCTATGTACCTGCAGGATCCATGTTTGCAACCTACCACGAGTACTCCGTCGAATCCTTGTTCCAGTGATTTTAAGATAAATTCGGTGTCCACTCTACCGGTGCAGGGTACCATCTCTATGAAAATATTTGGGTTGTACTGTATTTTCTTTAAACCAGCCTCATCTGCTGCTGCGTACCCGCAGTGCTCACAGCAAAAGGCCATAATCTTCGGTTTATGACTATATTTACTGTAAACCTCTATGGATTTCAGAATTTTTTCTCTGGTTTCCACATTCATCTCCAGTGCCTTTGTGGGACAAATACTCACACACACTCCGCAACCCTTACACTTGAAATCGTCAATGACGATCCTATCATCCTCACATGATATGGCGTTAAAGGGGCAGATAGATACACATAGTCCGCATAGGCCACATCTCTCATAGTCAATTTCTATCCCACTGATATCTGCGAGTAGGTAGTCCTTGGATAGCAGCGAAATTACTTGAAGAGCTACATCATTTGACTCCGCTATGGTTGTGTGATAATCTTTGGGACCGGTAACGGTTCCGCATCCATATATACCAGAGCTCAGAGTTTCTTTCGACATAAATCCATTATCGTCGAACGCGAAGTCCAAGGTTTTACGAAGCTCCGAGAGATCTTTATTCGGAACCATTCCAATGTTTAGAATTATCAGGTCTGATTCAAAGTTTCCTTTATCAGTATTGATAATTTTTCTGTTACCTTCATTTTTTATCTCTAATATTTTAACCGAGTGCACTTTATCCGGGAAATTAATTAGTGCTAACCTATTTTCCGGTACCATCTCATTGTCAATTAAAATCTCAACTTCACAGTCAGAAAGTTTCTCTCGAATCATTTCTAAATACTTTCTTGACAGAATATAGCAATAGTCTGAACTAAGATGTTGGTTGCCCACATTTTGAATAATTGAAATTTTTTGTGGCTCCTTTCCATCAGACAATTTAATAAGGTTGCCTTGGGTTGGGCCGTCTGAGGCCAGGATTCTTTCAAACTCGGCCGAAGTAATAATGTCATTACTGGGGTTATGATTATATTTTTCTAGATCTTGGTAAAGGTCAGAACCAATCGCCAGAATTTTTGCTCCCACTTTTATAGTCATTATAGTAGGTTTCTGGTCAAGGTTTATGGCTTTATTCAAGCAGGCCCGTTCACAGACCCGGCATTCTCTACACTTCTCAATATCCTCTTCATCTATGGTTGCAGAATAAGGATAAGCGTTAACGAAGGGAATGTAAATTAGCTTCCGCTCGTCCAACCCATACTCGTACTCGTTTTTCTTGGTGATTGTGCAGATGCTCATGCATCGTTTACAGCCAGTGCACTTATCCTCATCCACATAACGTGGTTTCCGAACCAGCTCAATTGTGAAGTTTCCCACACTTCCTGAGACATTTAAAATCTCGGTGTTAGTAAAAATCTCTATATTTTTCTCCTGCACCAGGGAGAGAATCTGTTCAGAGAGGAAACAGGAGGCACAGTCCAAAACGCCCTCAATCTTGCTCCATCTAGCAACCTTTCCACCTAGGGTAGGCGACTTTTCAATAATATAAACCTTCAATCCGGCCTCCGCCAGCTTTAAAGCCAGGTTCATACCAGCAATTCCTCCGCCCATAATGGCCACACTTTTCTGAACCTCAACAGTTTTGGTTTTAATTTCTTTCTGAAGAATAACCCTTTCAACAGCGGCTTCGATTAGTAGTCTGGCTTTTTCTAAGGCTTCCACGGGTTTTTTAGAATTCACCCAGCATAACTGCTCCCTGATATTGGCAAAGTCAATGTTGGTTATGGGAATGAGATTCTCAAATATGCGGTAAAATATGTGAGAGTGTGTTCGGGGGCTGCACGCAGCAATAACAACCTTATTGATGAAATTATCCTTAAACCATTTCTGAATCTTTTTTTGGTTCTTTTCCTGGCACAGATTATCAAAAACCGCCACCGATACCACATTATTAATTCGGGAGATGCGATTCTTAAGCGACTCTACGTTAATGGGCTGTTCAACTTCCGATCCGCAGGTACAGATGATTATCCCCACTCGGCTTAATTCCGTTTTTCTGGTTTCAATCTTCTCTACCTCTTCACCGGAGAGTATTTTCTCATTTAACTCCATTATTCTGATAATTGTTTTGCCGTCCTCTGAGAGCCTGTAAGCCTTTCCATCCTTAGTGATCAGGTTTCCCAGCTTTGTCAGGTGGAAGTTTAACTGCCCGGTGGTTTCAATATTTAGTTCTTTTAGTAGATCTGAGTACTGCATGTACCCCTCTTTTTCCAGTAGTAGTAGGATTTTTCTTCTAAGGGGGTGGCCTAAAATATTGTACAAGTCTATGGGTATCACCACGTTGATTTTTTTCACCAGATTAACACGAGAATTTTATTACTTAATAAAAATTTTCATAAGTTAGGACTGACAAATTAAATTGTCAAACTTATTATACTTATTGTCTTAAAAATTGTAATAGTCTGATTACTAAAATTGACTTTTCAGATAATCAAAAAAATAAATTCTAATTGTCAAAAAAATTCAATTTTTCCTATTTTTATCTCGTTAATCCATAATTTCTTTGACAATAAAAATTGTCTAAATATGGAAAAGACAAGTTCAGATTAGTTTTAAATTTTAATCCCCTCCTATAGTTTAATCAGAGAAAAAAATTGGAGGAAAAAAAATGGAAGAATTAGAAGTAAAAAAATTGCGGAAAAAAACCCTCACCGTGGTATTATATGAAGAGGGAAACTCCAAAGAGGTCAATTCTCACGATGATTGCTTCACCGAACAGGCTGATAACCCGATAGTAGACATGCTACTAAATTATCGGCCCGATTTTGTAACCGCTGAAAAAAACTGCATGTACAGTGCTGATGGGCAAAATGTGAAAATGGAAGAGTTCAAAGAATTCGGGGTTCCACTCTTCAGGTTAGGAATACCCAACAATGCGAGAATGTATATGGAACAAGAAATAGATGATGTGAGAGAAGAAGTAAAAGAATTGAAAGAAGAATTAGAAAGATACCTAGCTAAGGATCCAGAAAACGCTAATACCTACAAGGGTCAAAACATGAAATCTCTAATAGAATTCTACGAGAAAGAAGCTGATGAAAAAGAGAGATACATGAACACTGAAGTTATGGCTAGATGGATAGTCAAACAGATGGTTGACCTAGCCAACGAAGTTCCGGAAAAGGAAGTAACCTGCATACATGTTTCATCCACACATCTATTCCTAGAATTAGCAAAACAAATGAACGAGGCAGGATTTGTGGTTCTGCCAATAAGGGTAAATGCTCAAATGGAACCGGATGAGTTGATGCACTAAATTAAAAATTAAAAATTTTTTTATGGGAGGTTGAAAAATGGAAGTATTGGAATTAGAGCCACTGAAGGGACAGAAACTAAGATTAGTTATGGTGGAGAGCGAGTACGAGATCGACTGGCACCTGATGGAGCCTCCCGCCTCCCAAAAAGACTTTTTCTCAGAACTGAGAATCATGTCCCGGGAGTACCGAGACTTCATAGACAAGATGGCTGAGGAGTATGAGCCCGACTTCTGTGTTGAGGAGCGGGGCACTAGAAGCGATGAAGAATTTCTCTATGACAATCCTCTAGTTGATGTTTTCAAAAAGCGTGGAATTCCTTATGGTTATGTTGATATCTCAGATAACGCCCGCGACTATATCTGGTCCACCATGAGCTGGAAGCAGGAGCTGAGAAATGCTCTGAAGAACCAGATCGCGAGAGTCATCGCCAAGAATCCTGAAGCCAAAAAGAGTGATGAACACTTTCTAAACCTAGTTACCTGGGGTCAGTACTTCGAACAAGAGCTACGGGAAAATGAAGATGACTTGAAATTTAGGGTTCGCGAAGCCTGGATGATGATGGGGATCCTGGACCGGGCAAGAGAGTCTAAGAAAAAAAATGTTACCGCCATGTTCATATGCGATCCGCGTCACACCGATGGAGTATCGAAGCTTTGCGCTGATCTAGATGTGGATTTGGTCACCGTTAAGGTGAAAAAGGAAGTAAAGAACCCGGAAGAAACCACCGAGCTATCTAATTTTCTGAAATCCAACCATGTGGAAGTAATACCCATAGTGGTGAAGAAGAAGGAGCAGAGACAACACATCTTATACTTCTTAGACACGGATCAACACGCGAGCCCCTTTGACATGAATATGGCATACGATGCCGGGTTCGACGTTGTGATTCCTCTGGGTGGAGTAACGGCAGACCAAGCCCAGAGACTAGTACAAGACATAATATTCTCCCGAGGTCCTAAAGGAGCGAAATACACCGCAATATTTGTTGGTGGGAGCAACGTAAACCAGGCCCAGGAGATATTTGAGAAAGCCGTTAAATCCTTAGTACCGCCCTTCGAGGTCCCCGTAATATTTGATCCCAGAGGAGCCTGCACTACTGCGTCGGCTCTGGTCGCCAAGGCAGAGGAAGCCGTGGTAACCCTGAATCTAGGCGATGTTGAAAAGATGAAAGTAGCGGTCCTAGGCGGAACAGGACCAGTAGGAAGATACGCCTGTGTACTAGCGGCAAAACTGGGATGCAAAGTGTACATGGTGGAAACCTGGTCCGGAGCCAGTAAAGACTATGTTAAAGCTGTGGCCGCTGATCTAAACGCACAATTTGATGTGGAAATCAAAGGGGTGTTTGCTCCCAACAAAGAGCAATTAATGGCTGTAGTGCAAGACGCCGATATGGTGTTCTCCGTGGCGAAAGCGGGCGTACAACTTCTATCCAAAGAAGATGTAGACCGCCTAAGACCGGGAAAAGTGCTCCTAGACGTTAACGCCGTACCCCCACTGGGAATTGAAGGACTCGATAGAAACGATGATAAGAAAGAGCTGAAACATGAAGTTTACGGCACCGGCTCACTAGCAATTGGGGCGCTTAAAAGACAGGTTGAGGAAGCACTACTAAAAAAGGCTAAGGAGGCCAAAGGAAAGGCAGTCTTCGATCAACTAGCCGCATTTGAGACTGCAAGAGAGTTTCTGCTGGGGAAATCAGCCGCCCCTAAGGCTGGTTGATTTCTCTCTCTCCTATTCCCTTTTTTATTTTTGAGTAATTATTTTTGAATTTTGTTGGGCAATTTTTGTTCTGGTTTTTTGGTTATTTCCTGTTCTTATTATTGCTGACCACTTTACTGATAAGATTTTGGAATGAATAGACAAATAGAGTTAGGAAAATGGTGGAGAATATTAATTTATTTATAGTGTCTGAAAACAAGGTGTTGAAATATATATTACCAACTGGGGAAAAGACCTGTATCATTCCGCATGAAAAAGCTAATCTTAAACTTTCGAGTGTATCATATGTAAGAAACTTGTAGGATTGGAGTAGAATAATGAACCCTGCTATCAGAATTAATAATTAACCTACGCGACTATAAGTCATCACCATTCACCTTTTTTATTCTTAATGAAGGAAATTTGGGAATACTGTGAGTTTAGTACATACTAAATTCCAAAGCTTTTATCTCTTTGATAATTATTTCATTTATATATAAGAATTCAGTAGATTCTGATTAAAAAAATTTCAGCTCTCTTTCTATATTTTTCCTGGCGCTTTCTGAAAATACTTTTTTCTGAAATTCTTAAAATTGGCTAGAAAAGAAAATATTTAAATAAAAACTTTTGGAGAATAATTCGAATAAATGCGCTACAGATTAACTGAATTCGTTGGGAGAAATAGAGGAGGATTCGGTGTTCATAGATATTTTCTTTATACTATTTACATATTCCGCGATTTTATTATTCTGTTATTTCTAAGGTATCTTAAATTCTCCCATGAGAGATTAGTGAAAAGGGAAGGGTGTTATTTATGACTATTGATATTGTTCGTGCCCTTACCTTAGATTATGAAAAAGTGTGCGATAGGCTTTGTGATTTTATTAAAAATTCTCTAAATCTGTTTGAAAAGGATGGGGTGGTTATTGGTTTAAGTGGAGGAATTGATTCGGCGGTTACTGCTTCTCTTTGTGTCAGGGCCTTGGGTCCCGACAGGGTTCTGGGTTTAATTTTGCCTGAAAGGGTTTACAACAGTAGGAAGATTTAATACTAAATAATACCATATATGGCTAT
>NZ_JBRAKS010000115.1:0-11270 GCF_052745115.1 Candidatus Jordarchaeum sp. | reverse complement strand
AATTATTCTTTTCGAACTATCCCAACAACCCACATACTTAAGGCGCCTTCTCGAATTGGTCTAAGGAAAAGAATTTATAGTTTTTCTCATGTTAGGGGTTTAAAGATGTTTTAGGATTGCTTTTTTATTACTCTGACGAGTCTACTTGTGGAACCTTTGGAGCCTGCTGAGTCTGTATATTCTAGGGTGACTTTGTATGTATCTGCCCTATTATACGTGTGAATAGCTATGGGGAGGGTGCCGGTGCTTTCGTCTCCGAAATTCCAGTTTAGGTCTAATATGATGCTTTCTGGTGCTGTGAAAACTGTTACATGGAAGATTGCTGGTTTTCCTTCAATTACTGGGTGGGGGGTGACTGTGAATGAGCAAGTTGGTGGGCTTGTTTCTTTTCTTTTGGTTATGAATTTTTTGATATCTTGCAGTTTGCCGTCTGCATCCTTTATTTGTTGAGTGGGGGTCTCATGGATCTTGTCTATGATGTCTATGTGTGCTTTTGCGGTTCTTTCCAGTTGGTCTGGTGTGCATTTGTCCGGTGTATCATATTTTGTGTGGTACCATATTGGTTTTCCGATAAGCATTATGGAGGGAACTCCTGCTGCGATGAATGGTCCTAGGTCGCTTACCGGCAGGGATTTTGCAGACACGTAGGCGGCTGGTAACAAGTTGTGTTTTAGTGTGGCTTCAAGTATGAAGGGTATTAGTACCGGGTTATCTGAAATGAAGAGTCCTCTTTTTTCGTCTAGACCTGTTTCCACGGCGCCTCCGTCTGCTTGATTATACCAGCCTTTAGATCCAAATCCGTCGAGCATAATAAAGGTAGCTATCTTGTCAAACATGTCTTTGTGCATTTTTACAAAATTTGTAACACCTAGAAATGCTACTTCATGTCCTGTCCACCCAGCAAATACCATGGTTTTTTTCCTTTTCTCAAGTGGGACTTGGGCATAGTGTTTCGCTAAGGCAATTAGTCCTGCGTTGGCTCCCGCATTGTCCACTGCACCGGTAAACGTGCTATCGGTATGTGTTCCGATGAGTATGATGTCATCGGTTTTACCTGGTAGTTTTCCAATTACGATGTTGCTTTTTGCTGATTCTGTTTTCACTTCCTCAATAAGTTTAACTGTCAGTTTTTCCTCATTTTTTATGCAAAGGCTCCGCAAATAGTTTCCATCATCATTGTTCACGGAAAGTGCTGGTAGTCTATTCTCCCAACCCTCTATTCCGGCACCTATAAAGATATATGAAACAGCGTCTAGGGGAGATCCGTTAATAATCACTAATCCCAAAGCGCCTTTTTCTTTTGCAAGGTTTAATGATCCAAAAACGGCAAATGTGGGGTAAAAGTTTAGTATCATTCTACTGTCTATTAGCACTATTTTATCCCTGACATCTATTGTTTCAAAATCGGTTGCGGTTCCGTAACCTGCGTAAACCATCTCTGCGGTGATTCCTCCCGGTCTTGTGGAGCCACTAAACCAGATGGGGAAAGTTTCAATATTCTGATCAGAGGGGACGCTTATGGTGTCTTTAGAGATAATTGTTAATTCATGTTTTTCCGCCCACCACCGTGTGAAGTTAAAAGTTTCAAGTTTAACTTCTGGTAACCCTGCTTCCTCTAATTTTTGGTAAATATATTTTTCGGCTTTTTCTGCAGCAGGGGTTCCTGCCCTGCGATAGCCGAATTCACATAACTCCTTCACAATTTTATACAATTCTTGACCAGAAATTCTAGTTTTCAATCCAACCATCTTCTCGTCCTCTTTCAATTTAAAAGTTAAATAGTTTTAGTTATTATAATCTTTTACCCCAACTTGGGGTTCTTAATGGTTTTGCTATTGAATATAAATATTCTTTAAATAGGACTCTTAAATTTATAAAATATAAGATTGAAAGGAAGGTTATTGATAATGTCAAAATTATCAATTATGGATATTGGTAAGAAAATCTCCCAAGCGGGTAGATTGGAATTAAGACCGTTATGTGTATATGGTTCAAACAATTTACCTTTCGGAGCTGTTCCTTTAAAAACGATCAGTAGATGTATTGCTAAGGCTGTATTCACCATGGCGGTACATGAAGAAACTCCTCCCCTCTATATTGGAAGCGACACCTTGGAAGGGTGCTGCCCGGGAGGTGCATTTTGGCTCGGCTTTACAAGTCCTTCCCCTTGGATAAAGTATTTCGTTTCCACGGGCACCAAAGAATTCTCAAACGGAGCCGCCGAATACCTAAAAGCCAGCCCCCAAATCGTTGAAGAAAGCACGAACTCGATAGGCAAAATAAAACCTCTCGGAAAAAATATTGTAATTCAAGCATACACGGAACTTGGCAACCAAGATCCCGGTGTTAAATCATTAATTTGTTTTGGGGTAGGTGAGCAAATAAGAAATTTATGCTCACTGATTTATTTCCGAAGAGTGGACACAAACGCTGTTCTGGCCCCCTTTGGGCCATCTTGCGCTACTTTCATCACCTATCCCGCGGGTATGGCGGAAAAAATTTCCGTAGACTCGGCTTTCCTAGGACCCACAGATCCAACAGGAAATTCCTGGTTTCCCGCAAATTACATGGCTTTAGGCATACCGATACATATAGCTAGGAGCATGAGTGAAGATCTTGAAAAATCTTTTATAGTTAAAAGATCCATAGTTGCTTACCCTGATCGTAGGGAGAAACTTTAGATTCCGTTATACAAGTTAAAAAGGAAATTACAAATGTCTATTGAATAATTTTTTAAAGTTTTTTCACTTGATTTTTTGTAAACATTCTTCTCTGTTTTTTAGGGCTTCTTTTGCTCTTTCTGTTTTACCGTCTTTACGTAGGCTCTCTGCATATTTTTCATAAAGATCCGCTGCTTTCTTGTAACTTTGTTTCATTTTTTCTGTGTTTCCCGCTTCTCCATAGCATTTTCCGGCTCTTTTGAAGTTGTCAGCACTTGTTCTCCAGAAGTCTCTCTCCTCTAAACGTGTTCCCAATTTTTCGAAACAGTCTGCAGCCTTTAGGAAACTCTCTTTAGCTTTTTCGTCTAAGCCGGCATCTTGATAGCAGGTCCCAGCCCATTCGAAATCGTCACCTGCTTCCGCATAATCGTCTTTTTCTAAACTGTGCTCCGCTTTTTGATAAGCTTTATCTGCCTCTTTTTTAAGGCTCACAACAACCACCTTTAAAATTAATATGAGTTGAAAATATTTGAAATTATTTCAATTTCTAAACTATATTCTCGTTTTAAAATGTTCGAGTGAGGGAAATTGTGTTGCGAGTAATAAAAGAATTAGTTTAAATATTTATAGTTGAATTCAAATTTCACTTTAGATTTAGGAATTCTGATAATTTATCGATTTTTTCAATTCCACAAGTATATATTGGAGATTTTATAGGTGAATCAATGTCTACCCTTTCTGTAATGGGTGGTATTGACCTGTATTCCGGGTTGGGTTTCCATTCAGGTCCCTTATCTGTTTTTATTAGGTAGTATGCTGCTCCCCTAGCAGTTTCTATTGGCCCATAAATTGATTGAAACCTGTTTGAGACCCAGTTAGCCATTACCAGTGTTTCTGGTCCCCTATTTATGGTAATGTGTCCGTGTAGGGGAGGTGATACCCATAGCTCTCCTGGACTTGTTTCAGTTGCCGTGAAAACTTCTATTTTGAGAGGGTCTTCCTTATTGCCTTTTTGTGAAACGAATATTGCAGTTCCGTGTAGCACACCGTATATTTCGGGGTACTGATTTGGATGATAGTGTCCTGATGTTTTTCCGTATTCATCACCTAATTGAAAATTTTTCATCACAGTTATATCGAATCTTATGTTATGTTTCTTAATTAAGTTTCTATGTTCTTCAAGAGCAACATCTCTATACATCCAGTAAGCAATATCTTCTCTATTAATTTCTAGGTTTGGATTTCTAGCCACTTTTATGAGGTCGCCCATAGTTCTAATGTTTGGATCTGGAAGCTCGAATTTATCTGAAACTAGTTTCTTTGTTTGTCTATCAAAACTTATGGGCAGTCCAGAAATAGCTATTAAATTAATCAAGTTATTTCTTTTCAGTGAATTTTTCATTGACTGTTCCTCTTTTACCTATTAAAATCCAATTCTAATGGAAGTAATAAGAATGGTGGTTGCGATTTGAGGGTAGGGCTTTAATCTGAAATCAAGGATAGATTTTATTCTGCTTCTTCCTCAACCCATGAGAATTTTCTTTGAAGAGTTTTTGGATAGTACTTTTTCCAATCGTAGTCTACTTTTTGGAACCAGTTGTAATATACTCTGGGATCAATGTAGCTTTTTAGAGAGGTTGTTAGATTATAATTTTTTGTCTTCTTCATAAGTTCGATCTGGGTCTGAACCTCTTTTACCTTTTCTTGGGCTTTCTCGCCTTTCTTTTGCTTTAGTTTTTTGAGGCGTTCAATTTTCTTTTCCAGTGAGCTTTTATAGCTTTTAGACACCTGTTTTTTATGGTTACTGACTATGGCGGCTTCCAGGTTCGCTAATTTGGCGGTGTTTTTCTTAACATATTCTGGATCATTTTTTATGACTTCAGATTTATTCAGATACTGCTTCACTACTTTGGTGGCGTGATATGTTCTAAAAACTTTAGCTGTCAACCCGGGCATAATTTCCTCTAGAAATTGGCTAACGTTACTCGATCTTACTCCTGCAAAAATTGCTGATTTTGCTTGTGACATAAATTCCTCAAGATTTTTAATCACGTTGGGTGGTAGATAGACTTCCTTTTCCCACTTAACAGAATCTTTGCCTAGAAAATTAAATTTGGTTAACCCGTTTTCACCAATTTTAATATGGCTAGGTCTAAGTGTAGTGGCTCCAACAGTGTCAGCCTCATCCTTATCCTTCTCATCTCCCACACGGAGTTTCAATACATCGATTAGATAGCATACGGTGGCAATCTTTCTTCTTTTAAGATCTTTAGAAGTCAGATTTTCCTCTATATGTTTTCTGAGGTCTTCTATCTTGTTCTCAAGCTTTCTGGCCTTGTTAAATTTCTCGATTTCTCTTTCCTGCTTTAAATGTGAAGTATCCGAGACCCATACATGCTTTAATTTTCCCCGCAGTTTGTCTTCCCATTTTGCTATCCACATATAGTCTGGTTCCCACACAATTTCTTTCCAGTTTCCGGGAGGTCTTGGAGCGTCAGGTGAAAGATTTAGAATAACGTCTTCTGGTTTTGGTCCCTTTTTCCATTTTCCCCTCAAGGGATGCTTTCCTCTTCCCATAAAGATACTTGAGGGTTCAGCATTGTAGTTCCCGATTTCTACTCTTTTACCATCGATGATTGCATGACCATACTTCTCTTTATTCTTTTCACGGATTTCCTTACGTTCCGCAGCTAGTTTTTTCTTCTCCTCTTTTGACAGGTTTGCTTTTCGAAGTTTCTCCTCATCTACATACTTTATAATTTCCGAAAAATCGAAGTCTTCTGGAGAAACATTTCCTAGACCTAAGGCTTTACCAAAATCATTAAAGAAATTTTTCACGAAGACCGGATCATTTACGTAATCTGTGTCCCGTTTCTTAACCCAAGCTACAGCCATCTCTTCTTGTTCAGGTTCGAGTTTTATCTTCTTTCCTTTATAAGAGATTGAGAATTCTTTTGCCTCATATTGCGGAAATAGAATACCATTGTGAATTAACTGTTTCACTTATCTACCCGCCCATAAATATTATCTTAAACCGTTTTATAGCCTTAGATTTCATTGAACCAATACACTAAAGTCCTTATATCTCTTATCGAATATTTATAAAAATATATTAACTAGAATATTGCTCAAATTAAGGTAATATTATAAAAAACTGCTGTAAATTGAGTTCTATATGCAAACAATGAGTCTACCTTTTATAATGTTCTGATTTTTATATTCTTTTATGTTAACATTTCCGTGGTGGTTTTGGCGGAGGGCAACGGGTTTAACCCCCTGTTTCGCGGGGGATTCCACAATTAAGCAGGGTTAAGTGCCAAAAAATCCCTTTGAAGGGAGGGGGGAGGAAAAGCGGAAATACACAATTAACAGAAGAGTGAAAAAATCAAAATATAATAAATCATAGACTCATTGTATGCAAACGGTTTTTTAATAAATCATCTATTATTTCTTAAGGAGATTCGATAAAAATGTCTAAAGAAATTTCTTTTTCTGATGCTGAGAGGGATAGATATTCTAGAAATATTGTTCTTGATTATATAGGATTCACCGGCCAGAAGAAACTTAAGGGCTCCAAGGTTTTGGTTGTGGGGGTTGGTGGAATCGGTTGTTACGCAGCTCTTCTCTTTGCCCAGATGGGTGTCGGGACTATACGTCTGGTGGATATGGACATTGTGGAGGTTTCGAATCTTCAGAGACAGGGTCTATACAACATGGAGCTGGTGAATTATCCGAAAGTGGAGGCGGCTAAAATCCAACTCACCAAGTTAAATCCCGAAATAAGCGTAGAAGCTTTGCCCTATTTTCTGGACGAGACCAATGTTATGGAAATTGTAGATGGTGTTGATGTGGTGGTTGATGGACTCGATGCAATTGAGCCGAGATACGTTTTAAATAAGGCTTGTCACAAGTTAAGCATACCTTACATTTTTGGGGCTGCAATTGAAACTTATGGTAATGTTTCCACAATAATTCCAGGGAAAACCGCTTGCCTAGAATGCTTTTATGGAAGTATACGAGATGAAATACTACCGGCATGCGGACAAGTGGGGGTTTTTCCCCCAGTTCCCTCAATAGTCGCTAACATCGAGGTATCAGAAGCCACAAGAATACTATTAGGAAAGACTCCTCAACTGGCGAGAATTTTGCTTTTTATCGACGCCTCTGACCTATCTTTTGATAAAATTCCCCTCCAAAAAGAAGATTTGTGTACTGTTTGCAGACTGAAGCCGGAGGAAATTACTTTTAAACTGAATCGAGAGGGAACTTGCGTGAGGGCGGTTTGTGGCCGGGAGCTTAAAAGCACCTACATAGTCCTGCCAGAAAAAGACCAAGATTTAGATTTTCAATTAATAATTGAAAATATGGATAAATCATACAGTTTAGTATTGAGGTCAGAATTAGGAGTTGCTCTAAAAAAAGAAGCTGGGATAGATGTAAATATCCTAAAATCCGGAGTAGGTATTATTAAAGGAACACGGGGAGATGAGGCAGCTTTTAAAACCTATAAACAACTTATTCAAACATAATTTTTACTTGTGAAAAAAATACTTTTTAACTGGTATATTTATTGTCAATTTTTATTTTATTTATGCTAAAAAGAATTATACCTTTTGTAACAAAAAGTTTAAATTGTAAAAATGATATAAATATGTTATCATAAAAGGGGAAAAAGGGTGTGAGGCAGTATGAAGACACCTTGTGAAGTCTTGTCTAAAATTTATCTTCCCTCAATTCGCGCTATGATAGCAAGAGAACTAATCGAAACCCACAAGTGCACCCAGATGAAAATAGCTGATTGGCTAGGCGTCACACAAGCCGCAATCAGTCAATATCTTTCATCAAAGCGGGCTGACACTGAACGAATACTAAATAATAAACCTATCGTAATTACATATATTAAAGAGATTTCAGAAAAACTTGCGAATGGGGAAAAAGAAAAATTTGACATAACAAAAGAGATATGTAGAATTTGCAATTTGTTAAAATTAAAAGAAGAAGCTATTGAAACACCAAAGCGTTATGCTGTGGCCTAAATAGTATCATCGATAGTAAAATCGAAAGCCAAATTAGCGAAAAACTTCAATCCATCGTTTATAGAAAGGCCGAGAGACAGTGGTGGTCACTAAAAAAATTTACAATTCTCATCGAGCCTTTCTCTCCTTTTTATTACTTTTAGGGAATTCATAGCTGCAATTAGGACACATAATCAGATCACAAGCCTTTGCCATTGGGCACAGCGAGCACTTATCCACATTATCCTCAGTGAATTTGTATCCGCAAAGGGGACACCTATAAACTTCCTTTTCTGACATTGTATCCGACATATTTCAGCACCTTCTAATAAGAAACAAATGAAAATGTTCCTCCCAGTATAACTAAGAGTTTAGACCTTTTAACTCTTTCAAATAATTTCCTTTTATTGAAGTGGATAGAATCAATTTTTAATCTCTCTTTAAAATAAGTTGATTTTTCGATTTATTATGATTGAATCAGTGTTAAGCTTTTTATATTGGAAAATAGGAGCTGATTTATCATGTTATTAATTGATGAGTTTTGATTTAATCTGAGTATATTGGTACATTGCTCCTAGAGCTTTTACAGCCATTTCAATGCTAAAGTAAGCAGGGTAATCGGCGGCTTCAAGAGTACTGTAAATTTTATTAGCTTCCTCATTACTGGGACCATAAATCCAAACTACTACCGGCTTTTCTTTAGCCCCTGCTGTCTCTTTGAGAAGATTAACATAAAGTTCTGGATTAACACCCGGAAAGGCATAAAAGGTAATCAGCATGCAATCAACGTTTTTATCTTCAGAAAAGACCTCTAATGCCGTTTTATAAGGTGCGATGGGATCTTGTATTGCGGGCATTGCGGGGCCAATATCAGAGGGATTACCCACCATCGTCGGATGAATCTCAAATAGCCTCTCATTACTCTCTTGGGATAATTTACCAAGTTCTAATCCCCATTCCACAGCAGTATCGATTGCCATAATCGCAGCGCCACCGGTTATGGTAATTATGCCTAATCTGTTTCCTTTGGGGAGTGGTTGATATCCAAACGCTTTAGCGGTCTGGAATAATTCCAAAAAAGAATCTACCTGAATTAAACCAGCCTGTCTAAACGCCGCTTCGTATATTTTCTGATCCCCGGCAATCGATCCGGTATGAGAAGCTAGAGCTTTTTTACTCTCACTAGTTTTTCCAGGCTTGTATATTAATATGGGCTTCTTTTTTACAACTCTTTTTGCAACTCTAATAAATCGCAACCCATCTCTTATATCCTCGATATGTATTGCAATTACCTTAGTTTCAGAGTCATCTTCAAGATACTCCAGCAGATCTGTTTCATTAACGTCGCACTTGTTGCTGAAGTCACAGATTTTGCTGATACCATAATGTAGCTCCTCAAAGGGAAATGCTTGAGCACCGATAATTCCGGTCTGAGCAGCGAGTGCTACATGTCCTTTCCTGATACTCTTGTATCCTAGAGGATAGGGTGTTGTTATTAAGCCAGAGTAAGGGTTAACGACACCGATTGTGTTAGGGCCCAGTAATCTAATCCCTCTCTTTTTAGAAATATCCACTATTTCTTGTTGAAGCCTTGCCCCTTCCTGATCTCTCTCCGCAAAACCATCAGCCACAATGACCGCTCCTTCTACGCCTTTCTCCGCACAGTCCTTAACTATTCTAGGGACTGCTTTGGAGGAGGTAATTATTATTGCCAAATCCACTTTGTCGGGAATTTCTTTAACACTTGGATAGACCTTAATTCCATTAACCTCTGGATAGGAAGGATTTACTAAATAGACTTTCCCATTGTACCCTAAATTTTTCAAATTTTCAAGTATGACGAGGCCTCCAAACCAAACACTCTTCACAGCCCCAATTATCGCCACACTTCTAGGTTCAAAGAAGGTAGTTAAATCACTTCTATTGGTTAAAATTTTTGACCGATTCTTAACAAAGTTCTCGTTATTATTTGATTCATCCGTCTTCATGTTTCTAACCAATTTTAAAACTTCCTGATTTTCAGCTACTCTGATTGAATAATTAAATTAATGAGTGACACCAATAACTATTAAGGTTAATAAAAAAATGATTGTAAATTGAAGAATTTATGAATAAATTTTATATTTTTCACAAAAGTTATTCGTAGTGAAATATAAGCCTTTTTATAAAAAAATAGACAACACCTCAAGATTTTTAGAATAAAATGTTAATTTGAGCTGTTAGATATGAAAAATGGTTTTGATATTTTGGTCTATTCTGATGGGGGTTCTAGGGGAAATCCTGGTCCTTCCGCTATTGGTTTTCTAATATGTGACGGTAAGGGTAATGTCTTATTCAGTTATGGAGAATATGTAGGAATTTGCACCAATAATCAAGCTGAGTATTTGGCTTTGAATAAAGCTCTAGGGCATGCTCATAGATACTCTCGTGGCAAAATACGCTGCTTTCTTGACAGCGAGCTAGTTGTAAAGCAACTTAATGGTGAGTATAAAGTTCTAAACAAAAGCCTAATGAATTTATTTTTAAAAGTGAAAAGTCTAGAGAAAAAATTTCAAGAGGTTAAATATTCATATGTTCCAAGAAACACCAGTAAGCTCTCACTGGCTGATGCGCTTGTAAATAAAACTTTGAATTCGAAAGTAAAATAAAAAATTTGGTAATTCTTTTTTCAGGAATTTTATTCTACAATTTGTTGCGGATTTGGGAAAATGAATTACTAAAATATAATATTAAGGGTCTGAACTCCTCTTTTTTTGTCGATTTTTAAACATTTTTTTCCGATTTCTGCAATATCTATGACTTGATTAAGCAGAAACCTTTATAGAATAAAAAAATAGTAAAACTGGATAGATACAGTCTAATACAAATACATTAGAAAAGGAATGAGGAAAATGACCTTAATAGAAAAAATTCAAAGCAAAATAAAAGATAACCATGTATCCGCAAGTGAAAAGAATTCAAAATTACTTTTTAAATGGGAGGAAGTCGTCACAGTTGAGAGTTTAAAGGAAAAGTGGCAGGAATATATCGACGAGGTAAAAGCAGAAATTGAAGAATTATCAATTTCCAGGGCTCACGTTCTTGCTGAGGGCTATAAACTCTATGAGCAAGATTCGGAAAAAATTCTAAATAGACTAGAAACTCTAATCAAACAAAGAAAACTGAAATGTGAACGAGAACCAGATCGACTAATAATGCGCTTCGAAGAAGAATACGACAAGAAAAGATTAGAAAAACTAGGAGATAAAGAATTAGAAAAAACAGTTGAAGAGGCTACTAATACTCTACAAGGAAAATCAAAAGACGTCTGGCGTGCTCTAGGAAGAGTAATTTTCCGGGAAATTTCTGAAGATTAACACCTTTTTTCCTTATTATACTAAAAGACTGCAGAATTTTCCAATACAATATATCGCTCTTTTATTGTTCAGCATTAATTATTCAAATTTTATAATTTTTAGATAAATCTCTTACCAATTAACCACAACCATTTTTATTAACAAATTCTATACGCTTCTAAAACATCAAATCTTCTACAAACACAACTTCAGTATTTGAAAATGAAATAGGTTATTAAAACTGGTTTTGGCTGGTGAGC